>JAJFUH010000127.1 GCA_021372535.1 bacterium | reverse complement strand
AGGGCGACTACGAGGTGGACGGCAGTATATACAGCCCGAAAACCGAGCAGTTCTGCATCGATTCGTCGCTGTCGCTCATACGGCGGATTACAGATTGATACAGGCGGTTAAAGAGGGGTGATTATCATGGAGAGCAGCTTTTCATGGCTGCTCTCTTTTTATTGAGGCAGCCTCTAAAAATATACACAGGATGAAACTATTCCGGTACTATTGTGTGTATTGTAGTGCTCCTGATCCCCCTGTCCTTCGGACATCCCCCTTATTAAGGGGGAACGTTACTGATTGCGCCTCAATGGTTTATACCCCCTTCGATAAGGGGGTCGCCGACATAGTCGGCGGGGGGATTTTCCGGTAAAGCCTTTATACATACACTACCGTTCCGGGAAAGCGGGCATTATTTTTTATATTTTTGAGATACCCTTGATACTTCCATCTTATCTCGATGCCTGACGCATCGCTGTGAGATTTTCCACCGGTGTGCCGACTGTGATTTCGCACCCGCCCGAGAGGATGAACTTCTTCCCTTCTTCGTCCGCGATGAGCCCGCGCGACCGTTCGAACACCTCGGGAGCTGTTCTGTTCTGGATTATCGAGACGGGATCGAGGTTTCCGCAGACCACGGCAGAATCGCCGAGCATGTCATGCGCCGTGCCGAAATCGACCATCCAGTCGATGTCGATGATATCGGCGCCCGCTTCCCTGAGCTTCTGCAGGTGATTGGTGATGTTACCGCAGATATGGAGCTTCACGTGTGCGCCGAGGGAATGAATGTACCCGAACAATTCCCTGTGGAGCGGAAGCACGAGCTCTTCGTACATGGAGGGTGAAATCTGGGAGCAGATAGCATCGCCGACGCCCATGACATCGGCTCCGGCCTCGATCTGCGCCCGCGCGAAATCCTTTGCGGTCACGAGGCACTTGTCCATGAGCAGACGGACAAAATCAGGTTCGAGAAGCGTGTTCAGAAGAATCCTGCTGTCGCCGGTGAGGTCGCATGCCTCCGCCAGCGGGCCCTCGATCCAGCCGATGACGGGGATATCGTCGCCGAGCCTTTCACGGTAATACGCCACGCCCCTGATACGGTCGAGTGTCCGCTCAGACTTGAAGACATCGGGATTCCCGAGCGCTTTTACATCGTCCATGGTTGTCACGATCCTGCGGGTGCAGAGGGGCACCGAATCCTCGGGATATGTCACCTGTGCGCCGAACGCCGAAGTCTCCCGGTACGGGTCCGATATCACGCTCACCGCATCATGGTCGAAGTATTCGAGGCAGGCAATGTTCGATTCGACAAGCTCACGGTAATCCGCAGCGAACCGTGAATATGTCGTCCCGTGAAACCGCGCAGCAAAATGCATGAGGATCGGATGGAAGAGGACGGAATCGGGCTGGGCGGTACCTGCGATGAGACTGATTAGTTTCTGCTTTTTTGTCATATCAATTGAACGGTTACGGGTAAAATGGAATAAACCACAAAGACACTAAGAGATAAAGTACAGGTAATTTGACAACTGTATATAACAATGTGAATATTTGACACTTTTAAGCAAACAAATTCTGAAACGAGTTCGGGATGAGGGTCATGCCGAACCTGTTTCGGTATCAATATAAAAGAATCCGGTTATCCAGTTTGATAAGCACAGAAACCTTTTTAAATCAGAATTGATATTTTTTTTCGATAGTATATGATCCCCCCTGCCTGCGGCATCCCCCCTTTTTAAGGGAGGAGCGACTTTGGGGACATTTTCATCCCCCTTTCTTCTATAAGGGGGAAACGGCGAAGCCGAGAGGGATCAATCATGGTAGCTAATTTAACTGGATAACCGGCTAAAAGAAATGTACCGAACTGTTTCGCCAGGCGTAACGGTGCGCTGAAATTCCGGATTTCTTCTGTTGTAAATTACGGTATATTTGAACGTGGCACAAGCGGCAATCAATAAAAAATCACCGTATGGAAGTGAACTCATCCGAATATTTTTGTTGTATTAATCCGTCTTTTTGCGCTTCTTGTGCTATGGGTCTTTTCGCGCATTCACGATACCGAAAATGATATTCGCGATTTGATCCGGATTATTCATGAACATATTTTACAACAAAGACACGGAGCAGGGGGTAATTCATGAATTATCCCTACAATGTTACATCGGTAATGTACGAAACACAAATCCGCGAAAATCCGCCCGATCCGCGAAAATCCGTGTTCTATAAAAAAATGTGTGAATAGATCGGGATAAAAAACAAGGAGCATACCCATGAAACGACGTGAGATAATTCAATTGTTCCCGCTTTCGCTTGCCGGTATCGCCGGTATGACACGAGAGGTCGGGGCAAAGGAATTTCGCCACCAGGGAGGCCGTCCCGGTTTCAACGATCCGCTTGCCATCCGGTATTCGAAAAAAGTGAGGGAGCGTCTTACCTGGATTCACGAGAACCAGACGGAGAATCTCATGGAAGCGGCGTATGCCATCGCCCGGACGGTCGAAAACGGCGGCCAGTGCTATCAGGTAAGCTGGGATGCCGGACACACCGAGGCGGACTCCTGGGCTGGACGTAACGGCGAGCCGGAGATTTTCTCGACGAGCTTCGACATCAAGAAAGCGAAGAAAGGTGACCTGCTCCTTACTTCCGGGCAGACACGCGATACCGAGGAGATCGGGAAAAAGGGAATATTCCTCATCGGCTGCCCGAGTCCATGGAGTGGCGATGCACAGTTTCCCGAGCTGCTCAGCGATGATGTGAGGAAGCTTACCCTCCGGCCGTATGCCGATATCTTCATCGAGAACAACGCGACGACCCTCGGCGGAGTCGTGAATGTGGAGGGTATGCCCGCGCCGATAGGCCCGGTTTCGGGCATTGTGGGGAAAACGACCATATGGATGATGCTCGCCGACGCCTGCCGTATTCTCGCCCGTGACGGGAAATCCCGTCCTGTCAAGGGTGACGAGCCGAAACTGAAAGGCGAGACCGTGGATTACCAGTCGTTTTCTGGATGGGTGAAGCTCAGCGAGCCGCTCATGGACGATTATTTCAACGAGGTGATGAAGCAGCTCGAGCTTGTCTTCGCCGAGCTCGGAACTATAAGGAAGATTGCCGAAATGGCGGTCGATTCCGTCCTCAACGGCGGAAAAATATACGGCTACAGCCTCCACAACTCGATAGCAGGCGAGGCGAGCACACGCCGGAGCGGGCTTTCCATCACCGAGGGCGTGTACGGCTCCTCGCTCGATACACCGGAAAAGCGGAAAAATTTCAAGGGAACATCGAAAGACTGTGTCATCATGGGTGTCACAAAACCGGATGATGAAACCGACCTCGCGTTTCTCGACCTGTTCAGGGAACGCGGCATGAAAATCGCCTGCCTCGGCCCCATGACACGGAGTGTCAAGGTTCCCGAAGGCAGAACCGTGCCGAAAGAGGCCGATTTCGTAGCCGGACGGATGTGCGATACCTACGGTCTCTTTGCGGTGCCCGGATTCGATCAGCGGATATGCCCCACTTCAGGGGTCGTTCTCGACCACCTCTTCTGGTGCACCATGATGGAGGTTGTGGAACAGTACATCGACCGCACCGGCGGCGATGTTCCCGGGGTGTATTTCTCGGCTGCGCTCAAAGGCGGAAGAGAGCACATGTTCCGTATGCTTGAGTTATACCGCAATCGCTGACAGTTCGTCAATTTCGCCTGTCGCAACAAAACCGGGAGGCTTTACGGAGGCGCTGAAACCTGGGAAGGTAACAGCGCCTCTTGTGTTTCGGTAACGGCGGATTTTAATGAGCAGGAAAAAGACAGACCACCGGCGCAGCTATTTTACGAGCGTCATCTTTTTTGTCATGCTGTAATCCCCGATTTTCAGGAGATACAGGTATATTCCCGATGCCAGCCCGCGACCGTCGAATGTCGCCGTGAAACTCCCGGCCGGGCTGTAGCCGTTGACAAGGGTTGCCACATTCTGCCCGAGAAGATCATAGACCGTAAGGCTCACAAGGCCCGGTTCCGAAACAGTGTACGGTATCGTGGTGACCGGATTGAACGGATTGGGCGTGTTCTGAAGCAGGATACCGGGCGACGGCAGCTCGTTTTCCTCCTCGACGACCGTGGGCTGATTCCTGACAAGCCAGACCGGAAGCTCGCCGTAATAGTATGCCTGAGTATTTCCTATCGGGGTCATCTTATCGGTATCGAGGGATAACTGCTCCAGAACATATGCCCGATAGAACGAGTCATAGTGCTGGAACATGACGGATGTATCGTCGGGGGAATACCGTGGATGCCCGAGGTTGGGATAGCTCCCCTGCGACGTCCGTATCATTCCGGTGTTACTGAGCTGGCTGATTTGGAGATTGAAAAGGTCGATAGCCACGATCATGCTGACGTTTGTATCCTCCGAAAACATATCGCAAACGATGTACCGGTCGTTCGTCTCGGCAAACGAGGGATTGCCGACCTGTATGCCGCTTTCGGTGGGAGTTTTAACCCGTGTGATGACCCCGGAATCGACATCGAGAAGATTGACATCCCAGAACTCGACGGGATTCCCGTCCGTAACCGGCACACTATGCAGAGCATCATAGAGGAGCTGGGTACCGTCATGGTTCCATTCGATCATATCGGCATATACGACGGTGTTGGTGTTCGCTCCTTCGGTCGAAGCGGTATAGAGCGTATCGGTCTTGCAGTCCTGGGAATTTACAATGTTTATGAAACAGACCGTGTTGTCCTGGGCCGTGGTAGTCAAAGCCAGATGGGCATTATCGGGCGACAGGGCAATCGATCTCCAGACTCCCGAAGAATCTATGACCGTCTCCTTGAAGGTTGCGAGGTCGACATGTCTGATATTGTTCGAGGAATCGACAAAGAGAAGAAATGTTCCGTCGTGCGACACCGTGACGGGGGAGCTGCTCTGGTCGTAGAGCGTTGTCTGTGAGGGACTGTATATATCGCTCTGAGATGCAAGCACGGATTTCCCCAGTTTCAGCTGGTTCTGGAGAACGAACGCCACCCATGTGTCTCCCGTCGGGGGTGGAATGTCCGCAGGAGGCTTAGTCGGTTGATCGTTGAGAATACCCACCGTATCGAATGCCTGCGCGACCGCCGCGACCTCGGGGGAATCGGCGCCGAACAGATCGGTGGCTGACTGGATCGCTCCAAGACGCATGTCGATAAACTGCGCCTGAGGTGTCAGATACATCTTATTCAGAACACCGTACAAGATCTGCGCCGTTTCATCTCTGCCGATTACCTCGGCGGTCAGCTCGCACGCCCGTGACGGGATACTCATGTTGATATGAACGCCGCCGTTGTCCTCGCTGAGCGGCAACGACTGGTATCCGCCCATCGTCGCAGGGAGACCGAACCGTTCCGGATTTTTCAGATCACGTATAGCGCCCATTTTCAGGTCTTCGCCGATTTCCCAGTCGGGGTCCACCATGGCAGCCATGGCATCGGCAATTCCCTCGTTGAGCGCCCCGGACTGGTATTTATATTCAAGACCGACCGTATACTGCACCACGGCGTGAGTCAGCTCATGCGCGACCACATCGAGTGCGGCGGCAAATATGTCGCCATCGCCGAATGCCATAAATTCGCCGCCCCAGAATGCATTGTACATCGGTTTACCATCCTCGGTGTAGTGAATGAAGACCGGCAGTTTGATACCGTTTCCGTCCACACCCTTTCTGTTATGTTTTTCCAGATAGTATTCATACACCGCCCATACATTGCTGTGGGCGGACACCGCGATACTGTCCGGCCACGTGTTGTTTGGCGACGACACGAGAACGGCGCTGTGCTTTGAATTGAGCACTTTCCCCTGGGCATCGTATGTATAGATATTCGCATCCGTATCGATCATGTAGTATACGCCGCTGTCATTCGACACGTTGAAGTTCCGGTTCACTCCGAGAGCATCCTTACCCGACGCCTGATCTGCCGCATACGACACCGCGGTATTGTATTTTTCAACGATATCACCGTTCCGCGCATCGATGAAGTAGTACCACATATCTTTCATATTCGGCCTGATAGTAACATGCCAGACCAGCCGTGGATCGGGATTCTCCCGGTCGGACAGGATAACAAGTTCCGCAGTCGGCCCGTCATAGGAATACAGGCTCCTGAAAATGTCGTCGAGTTCCTGTTTGGAGGTCGTCAGCGAAAGGTCGGCTGTCGCTTTATCGACTGCGCTTTTCATGTCATACGGTACGTTCGAGGTATCGAGATTCTGCGGGGTGGGCGAATACCGCGCATTGAGGGCGTACGGTTCCCCGTCCTTGTCGAAGTGAACGACAAGCCGATGCCCCCAGAGGGGAATGCCCTGGTAATACTGGTCGAATCCGATATGATGGCTCCCGTCCTGGCTGACCGTTTCGGAACCGAGCCTGAGCTCATCCTGTGGATTATCGAGCTTGAAAACATCGCTGCCGGAAGAGAGAAACTGAAGGGCAATGTCGGACAGCGCGGTTCCGGGGACTATTTTCCCCATGCTCTTTTTCAGGGCGGTAACCGTGTCGCCGGTCATAAACACCGGAGTGCCGTCGGATTCGTTCCGATAGTACGGCATCCCGCCGCTCTGAGCCAGCGATACGGCGGATGGTACGGTTTTGGCATGACGGCTTGCCGGATTTATAATACTTTTAAGGCGCAAGCTGATCGACATAAGCGTCGACTGGTCTGGCCGGTTATGGTTTCCGGCCGTTACCTGTGCGGAAGGTAATAAACCGGCCGGAGGAATACTCCACGATATGGTCGTGTTTATAAAACTTGCAGCTGCAAGGAAAAAGAGAACGCCTGTAAGAATCCGTAATGAATATTTTACGTTTTTCACAGTTTACACCTCCGTGTACAGCTGGTTTTTTTCATCAACGATGGTTACTGGCTGTTAATAAATATTCGCTCTGAATCCCATAAAGTTTGAAAAAAATGAAAATCGTTACAAAAATATCCGCTGGAATTTTATCTGAGGTTTTGACGGATGGAACACATGAAAGGTTTATTTGAATTCATTATCAATAACAGTAAGGGTCGGCATGAAGCGCCGACCCTTTACAGCTTATTTCTCCGTAAACGATTTTTATAATCTGGCTTTTAAAGTTACCGTGAGTCCGCGTTTATCATTATACTCTTTTCATCGACTAAAAGTTTCCATGTATCTACAATTTCTCCCTTCACCGACCCGGAAACGCCGTAATCGGTCACATTCACTGCCACGGGAACATTGATTCCGTTCGGCAGCGCCGTGTACCGGTACGAGTCCATGACACGGCAGAGGGTTTCGTTATAGTACTGTTCCATCTTGCGGGGTCTGAAACCGATCTCGGGATCGAGGTAAAACATGTAGTACTGGTCTTTCCCGATATGGGGATACCTGACAACAATACACTCATGGCCGTCCACAACCGCTTTCGCATCCATGATCTTCCCGCCCATGATACGGAGAAAGCCCTGATAGAATGTCCCGGTCGAACCCATAGCGCCCATGACATACTGGTCGTAGTCACGGTAGAATCCCCCGGGCGCTTCCCTGAAGGGCCGTTCGCCGACAAACAGCGTATCGGGCGCACCGTGGTACAGCTTCGCAAAGCGCCCCGATTCGGCTTCGAGATACGAGCCGTTATAACGGATGACTCCCGAATCTTCCGTTGTTTTACCGCCGACCGTCGTACGCTCGCTGTATTTTTTCAGCCGTTTCGAATTCTCCATGACCCATTCGGAGACATCGTACTCGATCATTACGGCAGGCTTGCCGGACGGCGCAAGAACAGCTCCCGCAGGATCGCCGTAACGGTCGGCTTTCATGTCGAGATATCCTTCGTAGAGTATTTTGTACGATGCGCTGAGGCTGTTGATTTTCGCGTTTTCAATATCCACCTTTTCGATAAGGTCCACGATATCACCCGTCATCGCGAGCACCTCACGGCCATAGGAGTTCTTGCACTCCACCGGAAGTGGCTGGGGCAAATCGGCGTCGCGCATGATTCCACGGGCGCTGAACCCGGTCGTCTTGTCTCTGAAAGGCGAGGAAGCACCGAAGCGGAAATCCCCACCGAGCGGATTGATAAAGCCCGGATCGGCGGTTATCTCGCCCGTGCCGGGATGGGGAGTGTAATAGTAGGGCCGTCCCGCTTCGTCGAAATCCCTGAAATGGGGCGATTCCCATGTACAATTGCCGAACATGACCGGGTTTGCACCCCTCAGCATGCGCTGCCCCCACTGATTGCTGTACATGATGTTACCGAAGATGACCGGCTCGCTCCGGTTGACCGCCATGGGGACATTGTTGAAATAAAAAACGTTGTGATGAATAATAGGGCGCGAATGCCGTTCGAGTCCCGCCGCCTTTACGTTGCCGAGAAAGATGTTGTTGAATATTTCCCCGCGCGCATGAAGGCAGAATACACCCCGCTGGCCGATACGGTAGAAGGTGTTGCCCGTGATGACCGGGTTGGGGTAATCGGTGTACGGCCGGTCGTGGAGTTCGGCGCCGCGTGGGCCGTGCTCACTGTCGAAACGGGCGTTCCCTTTCACATCCGCTGTGCCGTCGATCCATACGCCGAAAAGACCGTTCTCACGGAAGATATTCCGGGCTATGATACACGTGCTGTCGGTGCCCGCCGCATAGATCGCCGCATTGAATTTCTTCGTCTCGTAATCGATACCGGTGCCGGTGAAGGTGAAACCGGCGATGAGAGCGTGATTTGCCGCAACGAGGGCATGCCCCCTGTTCTGCGGATTGATGATGGTGGTGTAGGGGTCTTCCCCAATCAGATTCACGCCGTCCCTGAGAACGAGCGTCTCGTTATACACACCGGGACGCACGAAAACTGTCGCGCCGGGCTGAGCCGCATCGATAGCCTGCTGAATGCTCTTGAAATCGCCGCCATCCTGCGCAACCGTAATAACCGTGCCCTTGATATCCGCGAGACGTGTGGATATCCGCAGACGATCTCTTCCCCACGAGAGTATGCTGAGCGATTCGACTTTCCCGGATATATCTGCGGGCCAGGCATTTATTTCAGGCGTATTCCACCATCCGGTTGCATAGTACGCCTCGAACATGTTGTCCACCGAGGGCGAGCTCCACGGGTCATAAAAACCCTTCACGAGGCCGGTGCCTTCGAAAATATACCCGTAGCGATCCCATCCACGGTAATAATCGAACCGGTGTGCCCACAACAAATGGCACTTTGTGCAATTATCGGGATTTCCCTCGAAGCCATCTGTGGGAAGTTTCGCGGCCCGTGAACGAAACATCGCGCCGAAACATCCTCCCGCGATCAGGGTGAAAACCATGACAGCGATGATTATTCCCGTGCGCGTGGTGAACGGAAAACGAATGTTTTTCATGATCGTACATCCTTTGTAATGCATGGGGTAACAGGAAAATTGATATATGTAAAAAAATAGCACATAGTCGCCTGATATGCAAGTTGTCACTTCCCGGCCCCGACTCATCCGTTCGGTCTCTCTCTGCCGGATCAGGATTAAGATGTCCGAACCGCTGATTGCACCGATCAACTGATTGCCATGATAAAACGGGTTTTTGAAACGGGAAAAACCAGATTTACTTTGCATATTACCGGTCAGAATAATATATATGAACAGAACATAAACATATCGTAATGGAGGGGCTATGAGGTATCGATCACATTTCTTTGCCGCGGTTTGTCTTGTTCCCGTTGTGTGCTTCTGCCTGAATACCGATTACGCTTTCGGCGCAATGGAGCGTGAACCGGGCTTCAGCTACCCGGTAATCACCGTGCCGTACAAACCGGTTCCGTTCAAACCGAAGCAGTATATCGTTTACCGGACTATCGGCCCTGTTGTCATTGATGGAGCTCTCGATGAAACAAGCTGGGAAAACGCTCCCTGGACCGACCGTTTCGGGCATATATTCATGGAAGGATACCGGAAACCGTTTCTTGCGACCCGGGCGAAAATGCTCTGGGACGACACGAACCTCTATGCCGCAGTCGAGCTCGAAGAACCGAACCTCCTCGGCCACATGTTCGAGAAAGACACGGAAATGTATCTCGACAACGACATAGAGATGTTCATCGATGTGGACGGCGACTCACAGGATTACATCGAGCTCGAATTCAACTGTCTCGGCACCCTCTGGGACATGCTGCTTCCCAAGGAATACAACCGCGGCGGGATACCGCTGAGCCACCCGAAAATAGATCAGAGCCCTCCCTGGGACCTCGAAGGCATGCGCATAGCCGTGCGTGTGGACGGCACCCTCAACTACCCGTTCGACACCGATAAAAACTGGGTTATCGAAATCTCGATTCCGTGGAAATCACTCCAGAAAACGAGCCGGACGGGGGAAAAGCTCGACCGCGGCGGGAGCTCATTCAGGCTCAATTTCAGCCGTGTCGAACATCCCTGGCCCCGTGATGTCTGGCCTATTACGGACTGGGAAAATCGCGGCGGCCCCGGTTTCGACTGGACATGGTCGCAGAACCTCGTGTACAATATGCACAGCGGCGAATCGTGGGGACGGGTGATACTGTCGGAGCGGACAGTTCTGCAGGCGCCGGATGTGAATCTCGAACACGCTTTCCCGTTCGTCGAGCCGCCCGAATCCCGTGCTGTACGCCGTGCCGGCGGCATGGTGAAAATCAAGGGAGGCACGTATACCATAGGCCCCGATTCCAGCGACCCGGTCGCCTCTCCTGCCGGTACGGTGACGGTGAAAGATTTCTATATCGACCGCTGCGAGGTCACCGTCGGTGAATTCGCTGCCTTTCTCAACGCTTCCGGCGGGGCTGAATGGTACGTCGAGGATATGGCGAATCCCGATTTCTGCGGCATCGTCAAAACCACGGACGGGAAATACGCCGTCGTTCCCGGCAGGGACATGTACCCCGTTACGCTCGTGAAACAGGGCGCCGCACGGGCTTATGCGGCATGGGCAGGGAAACGGCTCCCCACGGAGTTCGAGTGGGAAATCGCCGCCCGCGGCAGCGAGGGCCGTCTCTATCCCTGGGGAAACGAGCCTCCCGACGACAGCCGTGCGAATTTCGACTACCGTGTCGGGTACACAACTCCGGTCGGGTCGTATGAAAAGGGGAAAACACCCCTGGGCGTATACGACATGGCCGGGAATGTCTGGGAATTCGTGGACGGCACATGGAGCGAGTACGCATGGGACAAAAAGCCCGAAACCCCGCGAACGAGCGGGAACCTCATGCGCGGCGGCTCGTGGGTGACTCCGGCGGTCAATCTCAGGAGCACCTACCGGGACGGCCAGAAAGGGGAATTTACCCCCATGGCCGGTTTCAGGTGTGCAAAGGATGCCGAGTGACACAGGTTTCCGCGAGAGTCATAGTTCCGAATTCATGAATCGTATCCCGTCAGCCGGGTATATATGCCAGAATCGAACAATCACCTTGTCAGAGGTCTTACGTTTGTCGATTCGACCTCGATTGTCATCTGTTCCATAATCGGAACCGGTGTGTTCCTTAAATCAGCCGTCATGGCGCAGGAAGCCGGTTCTCCGCTCATGGTAATGGCTGCATGGGCTGCCGCCGGTCTGCTTTCGCTTGCCGGGGCGCTGACGTATGCAGAACTCGGCGCTCTTCTTCCGAATGCGGGCGGCGACTATGTCTATCTCCGGGCCGCATACGGCAATGCACCGGCTTTTCTCTACGGATGGATGTACTTCACCGTCGGGGCTTCGGGAGCGGCGGCGCTCGGAACGGCGTTTGCCACGTTTCTTTCGGAACTTCTGCCCTTCGGCGGCGCATGGATGGAACGAACCTATACGCTGTTCGGGCATTCGGTGCTCTGGCAGTTCGGCGCACGACAGATTATCGCGGTGGCGGCGATTATCCTCTGTGCCGTCATCAACTATGCGGGTGTATCATCGAGTGGCCGCGTCCAGACCGCGTTTACCGCGGCAAAGATGATCGGTGTGATCGTCATCATTGTGGGAGTTTTCTTTTTTGCAAAACGGGCCACATGGGATCATGTGACGGCTGTGACCGGAACGGTACGATGGTGCGGAACGAAGGCGTTCGGCGCAGCAATGATTGCCGCTCTGTGGGCGTACAACGGGTGGTCGTTTCTTCCGATGGTCGCGGGCGAAGTCAGAAATCCGGGCCGTACCATTCCCCGGGCGCTGATCACGGGCATGATCGTCGTTCTTCTCTCCTATTGCCTTGCGAATTTAGCATATTTCTATGCCCTGCCGTTCAACGAGGTCGTGACATCGAATTCGACGCTTTACCGCAACGCCGTTTCGGTCGCCGGGAAAGCGGCCCAGACTTTTCTCGGCCCATTCGGGATTAAAATGGTTACCGTTCTATTTGTCGTGTCGAGTCTCGGTACACTCCACAGCGAGCTTTTAGCGGTGCCCCGCATCCATTTTGCCATGGCGCGCGACGGGCTTTTCTTCCGGTGTTTCGGCCCCCTGAGCAGGGGAGCGCATGTTCCGGCATGGGCGGTCAGCATTCAGGCGGCATGGGCGAGTGTTCTGGCAAGCTCGGGCACATTCGATCAATTGACGACACTCCTTATCTTCTCGCTGTGGATTTTTTTCGGATTCACCGCCGCATCGGTCTTCGTCCTGCGCCGCTCGATGCCCGATGCACCGCGGCCGTACCGGACAATCGGATATCCGGTGGTGCCTCTGGCATTTATCCTTTCGGCGGTCTGGCTCGTAACCAACACCCTCCGAACCAATCCCATCGAATCGGCGTTCGGTATCACGCTCATCGTGCTCGGACTGCCGCTCTTTCTCTATTTCCGGGCCGGGAAACGCCGCTCAGCCGGTTCAGTTGCAGACAGCGGCAATTTGCATGAGCGAGGTCGGGGACAATGAAGCGGTCATACCAAAGCGGCATGCGCTGTTTCTGTGACGGTGCGTCAAGATACGATATCAGTGGAGTACTTTTACCGGATTATCTGTGCGGACCACATTCACAATAATAATATGGGAGGCAACGATGAAAAGGCGGGTGATGCTTGCGTGCGCCGTGGTGACATTGATTGTCATCAGTCTGGCGGGCTGTGCGTCCAGAAAGGCGCTTACGGTCGACGAAAGCTTTATCTCGGCGCACCAGGATGAATGGCTCAAAAAAGCGTACCGGTACGACGAAAACGGCTGGATTTTTATCCACATCGAGGGGGAACCGTTCGAGCGCGGTTTTCAGCGGGGGTATCTGACCGCGAACGAAACCGAGGAATTTCTCGATACGCTCGCTCATTTCCAGAAATTCTCGACGGCAAAAGACCTCGATTATTTCGTGAAAGCAGCCACGAATCTTTTCAAGGGCAAGGTCTCCGAAGAATATCTGGAAGAAATGCGGGGCATAGCGGCCGGAATGCAGAAAGCCGGTAAAAAGGTGACATTCGAGGAGGTGCTCTACATGAACGGATTCCTCGATGTCGATTACTGGTGGCCGACTGAGAAAGAGCACGGCGGATGCAGCGCGTTCATAGCCTCAGGCGACGCCACCGCGGGCGGCGGAGTGGTCATGGCTCACAACTCGTGGTCGCCCTATGCGCTTCTCAGGTTCTGCAACATCATCGTCGATCTTGTTCCGGCGAAGGGGAACCGGATTCTGATGCAGTCCTGGGGGCCGTCCATATACAGCGCGACCGATTTTTTCATCACCGGAGGCGGGCTGACCGGTGTGGAGACGACCATCGGCGGATTCAGTGGATTCGATAAAAAGGGCCTCCCCGTCTTCGAGCGGGCGCGGAAAGCGATGCAGTATGCGGGCAGCATCGACGAGTGGGCCGACATTATGATCAGTAACAACAACGGCGCATACGCCAATTCATGGCTCCTGGGGGATGTCAAAACCGGCGAGATAGCCCGTCTCGAACTCGGATTGAAGCATCACAGCCTCGAAAAAAAGAAAAACGGGTTTTTCACCGGCTCCAATGTGACGGATAACATAGAAATCCTCCGGGACGAGACGAACGCCACGTACGACGACATCCGAAACACTAACGTCGCACGCCGTGAGCGCTGGAAACAGCTCATGAAAGAACATTACGGGAAGATCGATGTCGAAATCGCCAAACAGATGCTCGGCGACCATTACGATATGTACCTGGGCAGGGAGCAGCCGAGCTCGCGGACGATTTGCGGACATGCGGAGCTCGACGACGGAAGCGTTTCGGGGAGCCGCAGCCCGTTTTATCCTGCCGGAGCGATAGACGGCAAGGTTGTGGACTCAGCCATGGCAAAAAGCTGGCATATCTGGGCGAAATGGGGAAGCTCGTGCGATATCGGCTTCAACGCGAAACGGTTTCTTGAGCTCCACACCCAGTATCAATGGCAGGAAGGCTATCTGCGCGACCTGCCGCCCGAACCATGGACGGTGTTCCCTGTCGACAGACCAAAATGACGGTGTGTGCAGCGGATTACGGTATTTCCTGAAATTCATGGCATCGGGGAAAGCCGCATGTGGTATATTATATGCGGTATATGACGGTTGCTGCGGGAGTTTTTTTTCATTCCTTATTCCTGTGGCGCATCCGTGATACCAGATTGCATTTAATCTGGAAACAGAGTCTGCCATAATTATTCCGGAGGATGCTGAAACAGGTTCAGCATGACGGTGCTCATATCACCCTGAATTTATTTCAGGGTCAAGTGCATTCTTCATAATTTCACTGAATACAACCTGATATGAGATAATTTCTCTGAAAGCTTAGAAACAACATCCATGAATGACGCATACGAAGCACCGCTGTCGTGCCCCGGTCTCCGGGCTCTGCGTGATGCGCTGAAAGCGGGCGACCGTGCGGCGCTGCACCGGTTCTGGCGGCAGGTCGAAACCGCCGGAACCCCGCTCATCAGACCGATTCCGGACGATCCCGGCCATTACCTCGTGACCTTCCTCTGGCGCGCCCGGGAGCAGACACGCACCGTAGCAGTAACCGGGGGTTTCAATAACTGGAAGCTGAAGAATGAGTCCATGATCCGCCTCCCCGACACGGACCTCTGGTACAGGACTTTCCGGTTTCGCGGCGACCTGAGGACGAGTTACATGATCGCGCCCGATTATCCCGGAATCATCCCGGAAATACGTAATCTCAACGACTGGTTCGACTTTATAAAAATATTCCGGCCCGATCCATATAATCCGCGCACCTGCATCTGGCCGGAGACGATTCTGAACTATTCGAAAAGCACGAAACTGGTATTGTCCATGTTCGAGCTTCCCGGCGCGCCCTGTCATCAGTGGATCGATACACGCCCCGGAATCCCCTGCGGCGCTTTGGAGCGAACCGGGTTCAGGAGCGATATCCTCGGAAACGAACGTACCCTGTGGATTTACACCCCGCCTTCCTGTCATTCCGGCAATGAGGCATCTTCGTCTTCGTGTTCCCTTCTCCTCGTGTGCGATGGTTCGGCATACACGCAGGTTATTCCGACGCCGTCAATTCTCGATAACCTCCTGTCCGAGGGGAAAATCCCGCCGATGGTCGCAGTCTTTATCGGTAACGCCACCGATCAGCGGCACAGGGAGCTCACCTGTCATCCTCCGTTCGCCGATTTTCTTGCCCGTGAGCTCGTTCCCTGGGTGCGGCATCACTATTCAGTTACAACCGACCCGTCGAGAATAATTATTGCGGGATCGAGCTTCGGCGGGCTTGCAGCCGCGTATGCGGGGCTGAGGTACCCGGATGTTTTCGGTAATATTCTCGCGCAATCGGGTTCCTTCTGGTGGAAACCGGAAACCGCCCGTGAATATGAATGGCTCCCCCGTCAGTTCGAGACATCCGCCCCGCTGCCGCTTCGTTTTTATCTGGAAACCGGCCTGCTCGAAACGAAGCATATGATCAACGCCAACCGTCACCTCCGCGATATTCTGACAGCGCGGGGATATTCCGTCCGGTACCGTGAATTTTACGGCGGCCATGAGTATCTCAACTGGCAGGGAACACTCGCCGATGGTCTCATGGAACTTTCGGGAACGGGGGATAGTAAACCCGAATGAGAGAAAAGACAGGCAGAAGGCACAAGGAAAATATCATATTAGTAGAATACAGGTCTTGTCCCGCTTGACTATAATCGGAGATATTTGTATATTTTTTCTTGAAATACATACTATTCTCCAGTTACATCCTCCTGCTTCCCGGGACATACGATGAAATTCTGCACGAATATAATTCTTTCCCTCATTCTGCTCGTAACGATTGTTTCCGCCGGATGCGCCGAATCCGCAAAAGCTGTTGACACAGGCCCTTATATAAATCAATTGCGCGATGCCAGCCCCGAAGCGCGGAAAACAGCCGCAGAAGCTCTCGGAAAATTAGGGCCGGATGCAGCGGATGCCGTTCCGCCGCTCATTGAAACGCTCGGCGACTCGAGCCCCGAAGTCCGATATGCGGCAGCGGTGGCGCTCGGTATCATAGGCCTGTGGTCGGAAAACGTTGTTCCGGGACTGACAGCGGCGCTGAAACATACCAATCCGAATGTCCGCACATATGCAGCATTCGCCCTGAGCAAGCTCGGTCCCGGAGGGAAGGATGCTGCTCCGGCGCTTCTCGATGCGCTGAGGGATTCCAGCCAGAACGTGCGAACGTTTGCCGCTATGGCGCTCGGAGACATCAAACCCGATTCTCAAAAGGTAATTCCGGCTCTGAATGTGATACTCAAGGACAAAAACCCGGCGTACCGCAGGGCCGCGGCAGATGCCCTCAATGCCCTTGGCGTAGCGGCTTCCGATGCGGAAACCGCCCTGACAGAGGCGCTCGGGGACACAATCCCGACTGTGAGGAGTTCCACCATCCGGGCGCTCGTGCATGTCAGCGCTCATCCGGAAAACCATGTCCCCCTTCTTGTCGGGTTGCTGCGGGACAGCAATCCCGATGTCCGCTCGACAAGCGCCCACGCTATCGGTGAGATCGGGGAGAACGCCATCGAAGCAGTTCCGGCGCTCACAGAGGCGCTGAAGGACGACGAGTGGACCGTACGCTCATCGGCGGCCCAGTCGCTCGGGCAGATCGGCAGGAATGCCATGGATGCTGTCCCGGCGCTCATCGATGCTGTCAAAGATTCCGAATGGTATGTCCGCTCATCGGCAGCGTATGCCCTGGCCTCAATCGGTCCCGAGCCCGGAACGGTGGTTCCGGCGCTTTCCGCAACCCTGAAGGACGAGGACCCTTACTTCAGGAAATATGCCGCCATCGCCCTTGGATTCATGGGGTCGAAGGCAAAAGAGGCTGTCCCGGACCTTGTCGAGGCTTTACGGGATAAGGAAGATTTTGTCCGCGCCACTGCCGCCAAAACCCTCGAAGCGATCGGGCCTGATGCAAAAGAGGCAGCCCCGGCGCTCATCGGGCTTTTGAAAGACGATTCATGGGATGTCCGGGCTTCCGCCGCCGGCGCGCTGGGGGCAATCGGCCCCGACTCGAAAGAAGCCATTTTCGCTCTGAGGGATGCCCTGAACGACGAGGATGAAGTAGTCCGTCAAAAGGCGACCGAAGCCCTGAAGAAGGTGAATCCCGAGGCATCGGGCAACAGTAAATAACGTACCGTGATTCCGGTCTGAATCCTCCATGCCACCCTTATCCACACCGGCCATGTTCTTCCGTCCCCATAATCGCGGAATCGTATGTACTCCTGTCCGGAAGGTCAATTATTCTGTTGTTTTTTACCATAATCTTCTGCATCTTTCCCCGGAGTTTACATTCCTCGATAATGAGGTTTATACGATGTGCACCGTAAACCTGTATTACCCGGAAACGAGACAAACTGCATTCCGATAGACAGGCAGTCTATGGAGGTGTAATCCCATGAACGACTACATCCATGAGCTGAAAACCAGATACACCGAAGACCTTGCGCGATCGGCGCGGGAGTTTCTTGAAATCGGCGTGAATCTGTTTCACCGGCACCGCAGTTCCGAAGGCGAATTCAGCCGGACCGCCGTGGACATGCTGTCAACGGGAACGGAATTGAGTATCAAGGCTTTTATCACCGAAAAAAATCTCGGCCTGATTTTCAGGGATATTCCCCCGGAGATACGGGTGTTTCTGTCGTGCCCGGAAAGCATTCCCCATTTTTTCCAGTGGAGGACCTTCGAGCCCGATATC
Source organism: bacterium (assembly GCA_021372535.1). Taxonomy (NCBI): domain Bacteria; species bacterium. Next base: position 21,571 of record JAJFUH010000127.1, on the reverse strand, counting down.
CGTGCCGGTACCTTTGAAACGCTCGATCTGAACGAGTGTATTTCCTGTTTTTATATTTTTTTTCCCCATATCAAACAGCTTCTCCTTCCGCACCTGCGATTCCTGTCCATGTGGGGGAATAAACTGGGACACAACGCGCAGATACCGATTGAGCCGTTCGAGTTCGAACGTTCCGGATACGCGGTGTTCCAGATACTGTCTCTGCTCAACGAAAACGAATCCTCGAACCTCGTCTATCACACCCTCACGGACACCGACAGGCAATTCATGGCATCATTCGAGACCATGCGGATCGAGCGTGTGAAGATGGCGATCGACCAGGCAAAAAGTCAGGCGTATGAATTCAGCGAACGGGGCATCGAAGCCATCATGTCCCAGAACTGGGATACATTTACGGCACAGTGCCCCATATGCGGGTATCGGGGACATCTCTACGGGTACACGGAAATAGCAATCGGCGAGGCCGAAGACGGGCCACAGGCATCGCTCGATTTCTTCGCCACCATGTACAATTGTGACGGGTGCGGCCTCAAGCTCAATGACATCGAAGAGATGATGCTCGCCAATATGGCCATTCTGTATGACCGGTCGGAGGACCTCGACCGGTGGTTTCACGATCACCGTGCTTCCGCCGACTGGTTTTTCGAATGAGCGGCAGACGTTCGGGAAATCGTACAAAGGATATGAAATTTTGGTGAATTTCGGGGGAAAAAAACACTTTTATCGTCTTTTATTCTACCAGAAACAAAAAAAATTACGTATACTTGAAATTTACGGCTCAAACAGGGTATTCTCATTTTTCCGGGACGGCTCATGCGGTTCCGGTCCTCGTATATCAGCCGTTTATACTGAAAATTATCAGTAACCTGCGAATACATCACGGTATTCAAAGAATAATGTTCAAACTCTGTTGTAAAGGAGGAAGTCATGGCATTTCCGCATCTGTTCAGCCCCATTAAACTCGGCAAGATAGAGGTTCCGAACCGCACCGCTGTCGCTCCCATGGGTGTCGGCCTCTACAGCTGCGACGAGACATGGCCTTACCGTCACGCCCGGTATTACGAGGAACGGGCCATAGGCGGTATCGGTCTCGTCATAACCTCGTTCGTGCGCGTTCACGGCAAGCTTGCATCGGTTCCCCTCAACGGCATCTACGATGATCATTTCATACCATCCCATAAGAAACTGGTCGACCGGATTCACAAATACGACACCAAAATCATCTGTCAGATCGCCCTCTCGGGAGGAAAGATAAGCTCCGACGCTCCGACATCCATGTACAGCCCCAATTACTATGTAAAACCGCGCGAACTTTCAACCGGCGAGCTCGACGAGCTGGTGCAGTCGTTCATCGATGCCGCGGGACGGGCACTGGAAGCCGGTTACGACGGAGTCGAGGTGCACGGCGCCCACACATACCTCATTGGACAGATGATGTCCCCCTCTCTCAACAAGCGAACCGACAAGTACCGCGGCGATACCTTTGAGGGACGGATGAAATTCCCCACCGACATTATCACGGGAATCCACAAAAAATACCCCGATCTCGCGGTCGGATTCAAATTCAGCGCCCACGAGGAGCTTCCCGGCGGCGTGGACATCGAACTCGCCAAGGAGATTGCCAAACACATCGAAAAACTTGGTATCGTATATCTCCATGTGGCATCCACCGCATCGACCATCGAGGTATTCAGCAGGTTCCCGTCCGTTCCGCCGCTCTATATCCCGCGGAACACCCTCATACCGCTTGCCGAACAGATCAAGAAGACCTGTCCCAAGACCCCCGTCATGGGCACCGGTTCCATCACCGTACCCGAAGAGGCGGAGGAGTTCATAGCATCCGGCAAGTGCGATATGGTCGCCCTCGGAAGGACTATACTCGCCGATGCGCACTGGGCGAAAAAGGCAAAAGAAGGCAAACGTGTCGTCCCGTGCATCAGGTGTAATGTCTGCTATCATCAGTTATGGCTCGCCGGCCCGCTGTGGTGTTCGGTAAATCCGTACCTGCTCCATGAGGCCGAACAGGACCTGCCGATACCGGCGAAGAAGAAAAAGGTCATGATTGTCGGCGCAGGTCCCGCCGGTGTCCGCTGCGCACTGACCGCCGCCAAGCGGGGCCACGATGTGACGCTCTATGAAAAACGACCGTATGTGGGCGGCATGGTGTATCCCGGCAGCAGGCCGAAATGCAAAGAGGATGTCGCACGGCTCTACGAGTGGTTTGTCGCCGAACTCAAAGACAGCACGGTTAAGCTGAAACTCAACACCACGGTCACTCCGGTGATGGTGGAAAAGGAAGCCCCCGATGCGCTCGTCCTCGCCCTCGGCACCGAGCCGCTCATGCCCGATGTGCCCGGAATAGACAAGCCCCATGTGGCGACGGCAGTCGATGTGCTCCGCGATGTTTCGAAATTCAAGGGTAAAAAGGCAGTGGTCGTCGGCGGCGGCGATGTAGGATGCGAAACCGCGTGCCACCTTTCGGACAACGGATGGGATGTCACCATCGTCGAAATTCTTCCGAAACTCATGGAAGAAAACATCATGACCAATGTCAAGGTCCAGATGTTCAACCTCATTGTCGAGAAGAACATCAAGGTTATGACCGAAACGCAGATGTCCGCGGTGATCGACTCCGGAGTCGAGGTGGTTCTCCCGAACCACAAGGCATCCGGCCTCGACGCCGACCTCGTGGCAATCGCAATCGGCATGAAAAAGCAGGCGACTTTCACCGCCGGCTCGGCCATGAGCATCGTGCCCACGAGCGGCGTTGCGGGTGAAATGGCCATGAAGTGTGACGAGGTCCACCTCATCGGCGACTGCGCCAAACTCGGAAGAATCCGTGAAGCGACCGAGGACGGCGAGCGTGTGGGACGGTGGCTGTAAACAGGCGCCCGTTTACCGCGCAACAGCCAGCAGGTTCAAACAATAAAAAAAGCCCCCGGACATGGGGGCTTTTTTAAATTTAACCGGATAGTTCTGCCGTGGTCAATTGAATTTCCCGCTCATTTATTTGTCGTATTTCGCGGACTCTTCGAGAGCGCGGAGATACTGGAGACGCCGGAGCAGCACATCCCTGTCGCCGCTGTCCCTGAGAGCGAGCCCGCGGATATCGTTCACTGAGGCGAACCCTTCCTTTTCGAGCCATGAATCGATATCCTCGATCATTTCGGAGAGGAAGGACGGCCCGCGACGATAGAGTACGGAACAGAGCTGTACGGCGGCAGCGCCGGCGAGGAGCATTTTTATGACACCCTCGCTGTCATGGATTCCGGTCGAGGCGGCAATGTCGCAGTTCAGCCTTCCCGCGAAGAGCCCGGTCCACCGGAGCGGCATGAGCATTTCCTCGGGAGAGCTCAGGGTCATCGAGGGAACGAACCGTTTTTCCGCGCAATCGACATCGACCGTGTAGTAACGGTTGAAGAGAACAATCGCTTGTGCTCCGGCCTGAACGATGTCCTCGACGACATTCCAGAGGGTGGTGAAATAGAATCCGATTTTGACCGCCACGGGCAGCGAGATACGTGATGCCACCTCGTGGACTATCCCGGCATACCGTTTTTCGATCTCGATGGAATTTTCTGCGGTATCCTGCGGGAAATGGGAAATATTCAGTTCGAGGGCATCTGCCCCTGAAGCCTCGATATCCTTTGCGTACGATACCCACCATTTCGAGGTTATACAGTTGACGCTCGCTATCACGGGCACATCGACATGAGCGCGGACATCCTCGATGAACTTCAGGTAAGGATGCGGGCCGGTCTGCATACCGATCCCGGCGCGGATATATTCATAGGCTTCGGGGTGGTCCGATTGAATGAGCTCCCTGTCAAGATTCTCCGACTGGGCGATGATGAGCTCTTCGAACATGGATTTGAGCACGACGGCGCCGGCGCCCGCTTCCACACACTTTCTGACACTGCCGAGACTGCCGGTCAAACCGCTGCTTGAGACAATGAGAGGATTTCTGAGATTCAATCCCATATACCGAGTCTGTAAAGATGCCATGCCTACCTCGATCCGGAAAATGCCTGCGATTCCGGTATTACAGTGTTATGGTCTCGTTTCTGGAATTCGTTTATTTTACTGCATCAGAATATACGTTTTCGGGGCATGTGACAAAAGTGTTTTTTAACCCGACCTATTCACAAAAATTTATTGGAACGCTGATTTTCGCGGATCGGACGGATTTGTTTTTCGTACCTGACCGATGTTACATTGCCGGGTGATTCATGAATTACTCCTGCTTCGTGTCTTTGTAATAAAATATTCCCATGAATAATCCGGGGTAAAAACGGGTGTTGACACTGCAACCTTTTATGCTTGAAAAATCAGTGAAAAATCCCTATGTTTATACATCGTTCAAAGGACATTCAAACGGGTAAACGGTCACTTTCTGTGAAACATGAGGTATTGACATGAACACATTTCTGAAATTCGTCATTGCAGGGTCGGCAGCATTCTGTTTCCTTTCAGGCGCAGTGTTCGCCCAGGAACCGGTGAAAAAGAACCTTGTCGTCATCATGAAAACCAACAGGGGAACAATCGAAATCGAGCTCTTCTCCGACAAAGCGCCGGCAACTGTAACCAACTTCCTCTCCTATGTCACGGAAGTGTTCTACGACAACACAATTTTCCATCGCGTTATAGATGGTTTCATGATCCAGGGCGGCGGATTTACCGTGGACATGGCAAAAAAACCCACCAAACCGCCGATAAAAAATGAAGCCGGCAACGGCCTCCTGAACGATCGGGGCACAGTCGCCATGGCCCGCACCCAGGAGATTAACAGCGCGACATCACAGTTTTTTATCAATCATAAAAATAACGATTTCCTGAATCACAAGGACAATTCAGCCCGCGGTTTCGGGTACTGCGTATTCGGCAGGGTAATCAAGGGCATGGATGTGGTTGACAAAATCGCCGCGACCAGCACGTCCACGGTCAACACGGTCGCTTTCGGAAAAATGGAGAATGTCCCCGTCAAACCGATCATCATAGAGTCGATCAGGGTGAAAGAGTAACACAATCACGTGAAGTTCACGAGGGCGGTGAAAAAGTATCTTTTTCATACGCCCGATAATGGAAAGTATTGTTGGGGTGCTGTCACGGGTATGTAAACAAGTTCCCGGATTATTATTCGGGGATCGGGACTTCATGCCGACCCTGAAAGCCTGAATCCGGGCAGGTCGTATTTTTCGTAAGACTTTTATGGCCTGTGGATTTTCAGCTGTTCAGATTACGACGATTACTCATCCAGAATATTCCGTACCTTTTTTAATAAAGCCGCGGGAGAAAACGGTTTTTCAATAAACTCGAGACCGGGATCAAGAATACCGTGGTGTACAATAGAGTCATCGGTGTATCCCGACATGAATAACACCTTACTGTCCGGATACGATTTTTTCAGCGCTTTGTAAAGCTCCTTTCCTCCCATCCCGGGCATAATGACATCCGTCAACAGAAGTTGAAAAATATCATTATGGTGTTCTATTATTCGAAGCGCTTCATGGCCGTTCATTGCATCGATGACGGTATACCCATTATTGATGAGTATGGTTTTAATCATCCTTCGGACAGATGGTTCATCTTCGACAACAAGGATTGTTTCGGTACCTTTCGGGACAACAGATGAAAAACCGAGCCTGGGAACATCGAGTGGTTTTTCCGATACCCGAGGGAAGTATAATCTGACGGTTGTTCCTTTTCCCGGCGCGCTGAAAACCTGTATAGCTCCGTTATTCTGCTTCACGATGCCATAACAGGTCGACATGCCGAGACCGGTTCCTTTACCCACCTCTTTTGTAGTGAAGAACGGCTCAAAGATATGGAGTCTCGTTTCTTCGTCCATACCTATTCCCGTATCAATCACCGAAATCATGACATAATTGCCGGGAGACATGTACTGTTGATCTTTAACCGACTCCTCGTCAAGGGTGATATTGGACGTTTCGATGGAAAGTTTTCCTCCCTCCGTCATGGCGTCACGGGCATTGACTGCTATATTGGTCAATACCTGTTCCAACTGACCCGGGTCAATTTTTACCGACCACAGCTTTTCGAATGGCAACAAGACAAGCTCGATGTTTTCGCCAATCAGACGGCGGATCATCTTATCCATGTTAAATATGATTTCATTGAGATTGATGATACGCGGCTCGATGATCTGCCGTCGTGAAAAAGCGAGAAGCTGCCGAGTCAGTTCAGCCGCGCGCTCGGCAGTACTTTTTATCTCAATCATCTCATTATACATGGAATCATCGGGCGAGGTCTCCATCAGGGCTATTTCAGAATTTCCGATTATTGCGGTCAGAAGATTGTTGAAATCATGGGCAATTCCTCCAGCCAGACGTCCTATAGACTCCATTTTCTGAGCCTGGGCGAGCTGTTCTTCGAGTTTTCGCCGGTGCTCTTCCGCCCGTTTACGTTCGGTTATGTCACGAACGACGGTGATGCCTCCGACAATATCTCCTTTTTCGTTTCTGAGAGGTGAATAACGACCCTCGAAAAAGCCTTCCTTGCCTGTTATGGGGACAGAGAAGAATCTGTTCTCTGCAACGACACTGTTTCCCGCAATGGTTTCATGAAAGAATTTGATTTCCCCCGTTTCTTTTAAAAACGGGAATATGTCAAAGCCGCACTTTCCCAGAGTCTCTTCTTTTGAAACTCCGGAAATACGTTCCATTCCCTGGTTCCAGAGGGTAAGAACACCCTCTCTGTCAAACGCAAGGATACCATCGACACTGCTGTTGATGAGGTTATCGGAAAATTCCTTTTCTCTTCGCAAGGCATTGATTGCCCGTCTGCTTTCCGTAATATCCTCATAGGTAACAAACTGGTTGTCATCCGACATCGTCACCGGCCGGAAAATGATTTCTCGAGATGATCCGTCTTTACACACGATATTGAATATTCGTGTTCTCGGTTTTCCCTTACCGATATTTTTCAAATCTTTTTTCCAGGTGTCGATTACATTCCGCCGGTATTCGGGATCGGGAAACGCTTTCATGAACCACGCTTTGCCTGAGGGAATGTCTTCGGGGGTGTAGCCGAATACTTCGCTGAATTTTTTATTCATATATATATATCGTCCCGTCGAATCAATGATCGACACGGGAAACGGGGAAAGCTCGGTCATATAGCGGAATCGTTCCTCGCTCTCCCGAAGCGCTCGGATCGCCTGCACCTGCTCGGTTACATCGAGTGTGATCCCTCTCAAGCCGTCCGGTTTCCCATCACGAATGATTTCACTCGCGTGAATCATGACCGGAAACGACGAACCATCCTTTTTGAGCATTGAGTATTCCTGAAGACCGATATCTTTCCCTTCCAACACCTTGCGAACATTTCTATGCGCCTTTATCCTGTCATCGGGATGGATTAAATCGTAAATATTCAAACCTTTGTAGAAATCCTCCCGTGTATATCCGAAAAGAGTGAATCCCTTAAGACTGACAAACGTAAGGTTACCGTCCATATCCGTTTCCCAGACGGTTTCCGGGAGCAGCTCAACCAGCTCCCTGTACCGTTTTTCACTCTCGCGTAATAAATCCTCCGAATGCCTTTTTTCAGTTATATCTTCACCGATACTGGTGGCACAGACAACAGCCCCCGATTTATCACGGATCACGGAATTATTCCAGCGTATGAGCAGTTTATCACCGTTCCGGGTGATAATTTCATTTTCGTAGTAGGGTGGAAATTCGCCGGTCGCAATAGTCTTGATAAAGGTTGATTTAATATCGCTGACAATTTCTTTCGGAATAAACTGTGTGAACCAGTCTTTTCCCTGCACTTCTTCCCTGCTCCTGCCGATCAGTTCAAGCAGAAAATCATTGCAGAAGATAATAGTGCCTTCAGGATCGAGCATTACCGCGGCAAGTCTGATTTTTTCAATCCATTCTATGAACTTGCCGGTTTCTTCAATCGATTTATCAGCCATTATTCACCTGATTTTCCCTTGTTCATGTCCCGCTGTGTAAATTCCAACATAAAATTTTTTTTTAGATAAATTCTATTCTGTATATGTAATATTTATACTACTCAACTCAGATTTAGTAGCAAAAACCTTACCTGATGTTTTTAAAAAAGACCTGTGAAAGAATCTGCCATATATCTCAGTGTGCATAATCAAATTAAATGGCATGGATGAAAACCGGATTATTAAGACGAACCGCCAAAAAAACGCTTGATTCCCGCCCGAATCATCGACAATTTAGTAGTGTATCCCGGCAGAAGACGACACAAATGCATTTTTTCGACAGCTTCAATCACTCGTTCGGGTATTGAGGACGATGAACTGTCGCTCCGGGGAAAATTATCCATGCCGGTATTTTATACAGATACCAAAGTTCGGTATGACATAATCGACCTTACCATCCATTTACCGGGGCAATTGTCACATTTCACTCGCCCTCTCGTATTCTGTCATCCTCAGGATATGAACGAAGAATTCCGGTACCGGGCCGTTTCAGTGTAAACGATCATCAAGAAAAAACCATGAAATCCGAATCCGAAAATAACGAGCTGCTCATCACACAGGCGGAAAACCGTCACCTCAAAGAAACCATAGTTGCATTACGTGAGGCGATGGAAAAGCAGAAGATCGAACACGAGTCGAACATTCAGAGCGCTCTGTCATCGGCGAACGATGAAATCTCCCAGCTCAGGGCGGCTATCGGCGCCATGCGTACGGAGATGGAAAAAATCAGGATGGAACACGCAACTAAAATTCAGGACCTCGAACGTGAATACAATGACGAAAAGAACCAGCTGAAACAGATGATAGCAGCCCTTCGGGAGCAACTCGAGAATAGCGGCTCCGGGGCGCATTAACCGTCACAATCCAGTCATGGGCACCCTTCGATGGAATCAGAATTACAGCTGAAACTCCAGAAAATGGAGATGCTGCTCGATATCTCCCGGACACTCGCCGCGTTTGAGACGCTCGATGAAATGCTTTCGAAGCTCGTGGAAATCACCACAATCGAGCTGAACGCGGAGCGGGGGACTATTTTTCTGAACGACAGCTCAACCGGCGAACTGTATTCCCGCGTTGCCCAGGGAAATTTCAGACGCGAGATCAGGGTGCTGAACAACATCGGAGTCGCCGGCCATGTCTTTACCTCCGGGCAGGGCAGGATTGTCCACGATGCATACAAAGACGAGTTTTTCAATCCCGATATCGACAAACAGACCGGTTATGTCACCAGGTCCATTCTCTGCGTTCCCATCAGAACAGCCCGGGGCGATATTATCGGAGTCGCCCAGGCGCTGAACAAAAAAGAAGGCCAGTTCACCGAAGACGATATGACAATCATGGGCTCAATGACCACCCAGGCAGCGGTGGTGCTCCAGAGCGCGCAGTTCATCGAACAGTTGGAAAAAAACCGTGCGAAGGAAATGGAGTTTGTCGATGTCGTCTCCGATATAACATCGGAAATCGATCTCGGCTCGCTCCTCCAGAAAGTGATGGCCCAGGCGACAAAAATGCTCAATGCGGAGCGGTCGACACTCTTCCTCAACGACGAGAAGCGGAACGAGCTCTTTTCAAGAGTCGGCGAGGGTCTCGGCGCCCAGCAGATACGGCTGCCAAACCACCTCGGAATCGCCGGGAACGTGTTCACCTCGGGGAAAACGATCAATATCCCGCACGCCTATGCCGATCTGAGATTCAACCCGTCGTTCGACAAGAAGACGGGGTTTTTTACCCGGTCCATACTCTGCACTCCGGTAATAAACAAGGCCGGAAAAATCATCGGGGTCACCCAGGTGCTCAACAGGCGCGGCGGGCCGTTCACCGACGAGGACGAATCGCGGCTCAAGGCGTTTACCGCCCAGGTGTCCATTGCCCTCGAGAATGCGAAACTCTTCGATGACATCCAGAACATGAAGAATTACAACGAAGGCATACTCGAAAGCATGTCGAACGCCGTGATGACCCTGAGCGAGGACGGTAAAATCATCACGTGCAATTCCGCCGGGTACCGTATCATGGGCATCAGGCCGGAGGATATTCTCGACAATCATTACGAAAAATTCTTCACCGAATCCAACACATGGCTCCTTGAAAAAATCTCCCGGGTCGAGGAAACCCAGACATCCGATGTCACCATGGATGCAGACCTCATGATCGGAGAGGAAAAATTATCGGTGAATGTAACCATCCTTCCTCTTATCAGCATCGAGCAGAAAAAACTCGGCACCATGATCATGATCGAGGATATCTCCAGCGAAAAGCGCATGAAGTCCACCATGTCGCGGTACATGGACCCCGGTCTTGCCGACCAGCTCCTCGGAAAGGGCGAGGATATCCTCGGTGGCAAGAGCACGGTGGTCACGGTGCTCTTTTCCGACATACGGAGCTTTACCACTCTGACCGAAGAGCTCGGAGCCCAGGGAACGGTGAGCCTGCTGAACGAGTATTTCACCATTATGGTGGACTGCGTTCTCCGCGAGGGCGGTATGCTCGACAAGTTCATCGGCGACGCGCTCATGGCGGCATTCGGCATGCCGATCCCGCACAGCGACGACGAAGACCGGGCTGTCCGCGGCGCGATCTCGATGATCAGGGACCTCAACGCATGGAACATCATACGGGCCGGGGACGGTCATAAACCGGTCAATATCGGCATCGGGCTCAACACCGACATGGTGGTTTCCGGTAACATCGGTTCGCCGAAACGAATGGACTATACGCTCATCGGGGACGGCGTGAACCTGGCCTCACGGCTCGAAAGCGCCTGCAAACAGTACTTCGCGCGCATTCTCATCAGCGACAACACCTACCGTAAACTGCGCGGCACCTACCGCACCCGTGAAATAGACCGCGTCGTGGTCAAGGGGAAGACGGAGCCGGTCAGCATCCACGAGGTGCTCGACTACCACGACGATCAGACGTTTCCCAACCTCATGAGCGCCGTGAACTACTTCACCGAGGGTTTAGGGCAGTACCGCGAAGGCAAGTGGGACGGCGCGATGAAGGCATTTTCCGAAGCTCTCAGGCTCAATCCGCAGGACAAGCTCACCCAGATGTATATCGACCGGTGCTGCCTCCTGAAAGATAATCCGCCGTGCGGCGACTGGGACGGCGTGTGGAAGATGACATCGAAGTGAGGGGGGAGATTTGAAAAATTCATTTAACCACGTATTGACACGGATTATCTTTACCTTATCAAACAAAAAGGGCCGGTAGCTTCCCCGAAGCCGTCCGGCCCTTTTCTTTTCTATCTGTTCAAATCCTGTTAATCCTGTAAATCCTGTCTAAAAATCAATTCTTTTTTTGTTCCGGTTTTTTTATCATCAATCCTGTAAATCCTGTCCGCTTCCTCTCATTTACTTGAGTTTCCTGACAGCTCCCTCGGGCACATGCATCATGTGGAGGAGCTTGACCTGCTTGTCGGACGCATTGATATTCGCATGGGCGCAGATACTGTTCTCCGGCACCTTGTATGCCGATCCGGCGGGAAACTTGAAGAGATGCTTGCCCAGAAGCAGTGTGATATCGCCCTTCAGCGCTATCCAGACTTCCTCGACTCCTTTCTGGTGGCTGTGAGGCTGAGCCATGGTCATGGGATCGAGCTTGACCGCGGTGAATCCTCCCATGACCGCGGTGCCGTCTCTCCTGCCGAGCACACCCCTGTCGATATTGGCCCAGTGAACGGTCATGGCTTCGGGATGAGTGTACTCGTCGGTGACGGCGATTTCCTTTTTCGGCGTGAATCCTTCGGGAATGGGCTCCACGACGCGGTACATGGTGAGCGGCTCGTTTACGGATGTCGCGGACATGGTGTACTCGACTCCCGGAGGCGCGACCACGCCGTTGCCCTCGCGCAGAGTAAACGATTTACCGCCGGACTTGATAACTCCCTCACCGGAATTGATGTAAAAGAGCTCCTGTTCGTCCTTGTTGGCATAGGGAGTCGTGGTGACACGGGGCTCGATCGTGGCGAAACCGACCGATTTAATCGTTGTGAGCACCGCGCCTTTACGGGTGGGTTTCAGGTCGTCCCCGCCCTCGAGCTGAGTGAGGATTTCACGCACGATCAGGCCGCTTCTCAGGTCAATCGGCATGGAATCACGCCAGTTGGCAACGAACATGTTCGGGTCGGGGTCCTCTCCCGGTGTATACGCTTTCGGATCAAGCATGCCGTAAGGGTGATCCGCCTGCGAGAATGCCACAACCGGCACTGCGAGAAAGAGGATGATACAGAGCATAAAAGACTTGTGAACCATCAGAAAACCTCCTTGTGATATGATTCCCGGTGTCTGTTACCATGAATCCTTGTAATGTAATATAATATAACGGGGATACATAACCATTTTTCTCATAAACATAAACAATTATCCACAAAGCGCCAAAACGGATATGACCGGAAACCATTATGAAATTAAAAAAAATATACTATATTACACATTATTGGTTATGGAAGCAGAAGTTGGAAAGCGGGGTATCCATCGCTTCAACGATCCCCATTAATAATTATTTATTAAGGGTTTACGTGGCGACGTAAACCTTTTTTCGTAGAAGAGCTCTTTTTTTATTTTTAAACCCTATTATTGACAATCAGTTATCCCGTTCCACCCGATCATTTTTAACATGAAAGGCCGATCGAAAATCGAGGTATAGTATGAAACTGTTCATTGCCGTAGTAATCGTTCTTGCTCTTGCCTTTGGCGTTGTATTCTATGTCACCAAGGGCAGTTCCCAGCCGACACAGTCCGACATTGAATTTGCGCTCAAAAGGAATTTAGGCTTTTCGCCGATACAGTGGGAATTCAAATTCGGGAAAGAAACGAAAACATCGAAAGGAATCCCCGCCTGGCCGGTCATTTATAAAATTACGACAAGCTCGATCGGAACGGAAACAAAGATCATCACCGTTACATACCTCTTTTATAAAGACGGGTATGACTGGAAAATCGAAAAAGTCGAGTAATTCCGGTGATATTTTCATATACCGGGCTGATAGTAAAATCGGTAATCCCCGGCGGCAACGTATTCCCGATAACCCATTATAAGTCTTGTGAAAAACACCACGTATGTTGATATATGCTGTCAAGAGTCGGCACGAAGTGCCGATTTACATACCCTTGACAGCGATAAAACAACACATTTCATTACAGGGCGTGTGAAAAAGACATTTTTTACAGCCCTCTTATTCCTTGAAATATTGCTCCGGCGAATACATAATGATACCGACATCTGGAATAGATGCCGAAACGAGTTCGGCATGACATCTTCCGATGTCACTGTTTAATCACTGAAGCAATACCATGGTGAAATCATGTGCGACCTTATTCTGCTCAGGCACGGAGAAACGTCCGGCCAGTCATCCATCCGGTTTTACGGCTCGACCGATATACCTCTGAGCGATATCGGAATAAACCAGATGAAACGCGCCGGCGATGCCCTGAGAACGTATCCGTTCAGAACGGTGATAACGAGCCCTCTCCGGAGAGCCCGTGAGAGCGCATCCATCGTTTTTGACGGACGGGGGCCGGAGATTCTTGTCATAGACGATTTCCGTGAGATTCATTTCGGCGAATGGGAAGGTCTGACCAGGGATGAAATCGTCGCCCGTGATCCCGACATCTACAGGGCGTATCTGGAAGCCGGAACGGAAGGCCGCTTTCCCGGCGGTGACTACAAGCCCGAATTTTTCAGCAGAATCCGCACAGCCGCAATCGATGTATTCAACAGGTCCGAGTTGCCCATTCTCGCCGTTCTCCATAAAGGGGTCATCAGGGGAGTTCTTTCGGCGCTGCTCGACAGGCCGCTCCACGATCTTTCAAACCAGCCTATCGAGCTCGGAAGCATTCACCGTCTCGCAAGGGAAGACGGGGGCTGGAAGCTCATTGCCGCGAACGAAACCGGACATCTCGGCGAATACCGCATGGAAAACACGTAACCAATCTATCTTAATATTCAATAGAAAACGGATATACGCGGATTTATTGTTTTTAAAATCTTTTTATCTTTGAAATGCAGCAAACTCATCATCCATATGGGAAATAATCTCTCCTGCCGCTTTCGGCGAAACTACCCGTATCGAAGGGGGGCAAATTCCCAACCTCATTACCCCGGATTATCTCACAGATTCACCGGTAATCCCTTACCGGCCAGGAATTCCTTCATCTGCCTGATGGAAAAGGTTCCGAAGTGCGCAATCGATGCGACAAGGACGGCGTCCGCGTGTCCTTCGGTTATGGCCTCGTAAAGATGTTCGAGCGTCCCGGCGCCGCCCGATGCGATCACGGGGACTTTCACGGCGTCCGCAATGGCCCGCGTCATCGGGATGTCATATCCGGCAAGTGTACCGTCCGCGTCCATGCTCGTGGGAAGGATCGACCCGACACCGTAATCCTCCATTTTTTTCGCCCATTCGACCGCATCGATGCCGACCGGCGTTCTGCCGCCGTTTATCATGACCTCGAATCCCGAAGGGACGCCGGAAGATGACCGTGTGTCAATGGCAATCACAACCTTTCCGCTTCCGAATGTACGGACGGCTTCTTTGACAAATTCCGGCCGTTTCACAGCGGCGGTGTTGATCGAAACCCGTGAAACGCCGATATCGACAAGCTCCTCGATGCCTTCAATGCTCCCTATGCCTCCGCCGACGGTCAGTGGTATGGAGGTACGTTCAATGGTCTTTTTCACCACATCGACGAGGGTTTTCCGTTTCTCGACAGTCGCGGTGATGTCGAGGAACACGAGCTCATCTGCACCCGCCTCGCTGTACACGGCGGCATTTTCAGCAGGGTCTCCGACATTCTTGAGCTCGACGAAATGCACACCCTTGACAAGACGGCCATCCTTCACATCGAGGCAGGGAATAATTCTCCGGTAATTCATGGATTCGTTTCCTTTCATAAGTTCCAGATGGTTATATTGATAACAATCGATGACTTTTTGACCGCAGGACATCACATCCTGAACTTCTCGCCGAGGTATATCTTGCGGGCTTCGGGATCGTTGGACAGAAATTCCGAGTTTCCCTCGGTCAGTATTTCACCGTCCGCGATAATATACGCCCGGTCGGTGATGGCGAGGGTTTCCCGGACATTATGATCGGTGATGAGTATCCCGAGCCCCTTGGTTCTGAGCTCCGCAACGATGTTCTGTATATCCTCGACCGCTATGGGATCGATACCGGCAAAGGGCTCGTCGAGGAGAATGAACTTGGGGCTTGTCACGAGCGCGCGGGCAATCTCGACCCGTCTGCGCTCCCCGCCGGACAGGTTGTATGCCATGTTTTTCCTTACATGAGCGATGCCAAGCTCTTCGAGAAGCTCGTCACGGCGTTCACGGCGCTGTTTCCGCCTCAGGCCGATGGTCTGAAGAATGGACATGATGTTGTCTTCGACCGTCATCTTCCTGAAGATGGACGGCTCCTGGGGCAGGTAATTGATTCCGAGGCGCGCCCTCTTGTACATGGGCATTCCGGTGATGACCCTGTCATCGAGATAAATATTCCCCCTGTTCGGTGAATATATGCCGACAACCATCCGGAATGTCGTCGTCTTGCCTGCTCCGTTCGGTCCCAGAAGACCGACGATCTGGCCCTGATGAATATTGATAGAAACACCCTTTACGACTGTCCGCTTGCTGAACCGCTTGACAAGCCCTTCCGTGCGGAGAACCATGCCGTTCCGGGGTGCCGGGTTCTGACCGTTCTCATCGGGCGGCGGTGTCTCACTGTTTACAGCGTCTGTCATGATCACCCCTGTAATCCAAAGTTCCGGGCAGGGACAGGATGGGACCTGTCCCCTGCATTCTTTCAATTATAACCGGACACTGCTGAACGTATCCATTAATAAGGTGTTAAGAAGACTCCGACAATAAAATGCCCTTATTGTATTAGAAAAAGTATTGTTTTTTCTTTATGCCTTATGCCTTGTGCCTTGTGCCTTAATTTTCACTCAATGTGCCGTGTCCATGCTGTCTTTTGCCGTCGAATCGGGTTTAACCTTATACCCGTAGTACTTTCCGCGAGCTCCGGCGCCGCCTCTGCCCGTAATTCGCATCTGCGAAACCTTTCCTTCGTCGAAATAGAAATAGATAGTATCCCCTTCGGCTTCGTTCACAAACTTCTGCTTGCCCGGCTGACGTGTTTTATGGTAATAGCTGCTTGCAGTCCCTTCGGCAGTAACGAGCGACACAAAATTATCCTTCATCAAAAGACGCATTGAAGCGCAGTCAATAATGCTCTCGTCATAGACCGCCCCGGTTGTGTCGGTCGAGACAGTCGCGCTGTGGGCGGTACCGATAATATCAACAGAGGAAATCTTACGGTTGCTGAGAAAAACCCGCATACTGTCACCGGTAACCGTGCCGAGCATCCGTACCTCGGAAACGGCATCGTCCGGGGAATAACGCGCCACATGCCTGGCCACAGGGGAACCCGAAAGGATAACCGTCTCGTCCTTATCATCGTACTGCGCGTACTCCGAACCAACATCGAGACTGTCTTTCCGTAACATCACGTTTTTCCAGAGGTGGACAACCTTCCGTTCCTTGTCGATTTCGAGCGTGTCGCTGCATGTGACGGTTATGATGCTACCGGCCTCATCCTCACGGGTCAGCACGGGTGATCCCATGACTGCGCCGTACCCCGTCGAATCGTTGAAAACGGCTTCCCTGCCGAATACAGTTGCCCGGACGGAATCATCGTGCACATACACTCCCCCGGATGCCTCGACAAGCCGGAGGTCCTTCTGATACCTGACACGGCCCGATTTGAACAGCCGGTCTTTTTCGGTAACGATGACATTCCCGATTGCGAGCGCTTCACGGCGGTTGTAGAAATAGATGAGCGTATCGGCGTTGAGCGTTCTCAGCGAATCCTTGAACATGGCGCCGCCATAGAAACGGGCTTCCGCGACGGCGCTCAGGTAGAGCGCAACATCCGCCCGGAGCTCCACATCCTGCTGTATTGCCCTGACATGCCCGAAATAACTCTTCACAAACGAATCATTCCCGAAAGAATACTCTGTTGTGTCGGCTGAAAATACGAGGCTTCGTCTGGTTACTGCCTGCGCCGTTTTTTTCTCTTCCATCTGGCCGAAAACAGAAACCGCACAGAGAACAGCGAGTAATACAAGAAACAGGCTCAACCTTCTCATACGGCATTTACCTTTCGGGAATGGCAAGTTCTTCCCGTGTGATTTCGCCGGTGACATTTTTCATGGTATAGGTCTTGAGGTCGTCAGAAGCCTCAAATCCAATACCTTCCTCGACAGCGTCTTCGGTCGAAAGCCGGACTCTGCTGTCGGAAAATATCTTGTGTGACGCAGCGATCCAGCGAATATCCTGTGTTTCCATTTTAGCATTCCGCTCGTCGGATACGATGACGACATCCCCTGTCGCCTTGAGGCTGTCAACCTGCTCGAACAGCCCCCATACTTCTCCGTGGCGGGCTGTAAGAGTGGAAGCACGCTTTCCCTCTTTATTGAAAAACTGTATTGAGATACTGTCGTTTACGACGGTATAATTCCTGTCCTCGAATACGTCCACATGCTTAGCCGACACAATTGCGGAGGTGACACCCTTTTCCGTGATGACGATACGCGCATCGGAGAACTGCTGGTTGGGAAGGTCACTCCTGACCGTCACGGGAGGTTTTTCTTCTTCACATCCCATGGCCAGTAATCCCGCCAGAATCAGGAATGCGATACATCGGGTATTTTTTTCTGTACTATCCGTAAACGGCATCATACTCACTTTTCATTTTCGGGCGTTGGCGTCGTTTTCCACCGCCGGTGAAACCACACCCACTGTTCCGGATACTCGCGGATAAAGTCCTCGGTGGCCTTCGAACAGAGGGCGGTGAGTTCACGCACATCATGTTCCATATCTCCGGTCGGTTCAATGTGCAACGGTTCGCCGGCATAAATGTGATGATAATGATTACTGTCACGACACGTGAACAGAGGAATGATGGGCACTCCATAACGGAGCGACAGAAATGCCGGAGCCACAGCCGTATACGCCGGGCGACCGAAAAACTCGATAAATTCTCCTTTTATATTCATATCCTGGTCGACGAGCATTCCGATGAGGTGTCCACCCTTGATTGCCCGGAGTATCTCCCGTGTGTTCTCCCCCCGGGAAATGACATTCATACCGCCCTGTTCACGCGACCTGATCAATAACCGTTCGAGACGGGGATCATAGAGTTTTCTCGCTACAGCATCGACCGGGAAACCCAACAGGGCAAGATATGTTCCCATTAATTCCCAGCACCCCATGTGTCCGGAAAGCCCGATAACTCCCTTTCCCGCTTCCATGAGCCTTTCGTACCTGTCAATGTCATGCGGAATACACATAGCCTTGATCTCATCGGGTTTCATGGCATTCAGCCGGACCGTGTCGACAAAATTGAGGACAAGATACCGGAACATCCCGTGCGCCAGACGGTTTATCTCACGGGGGTCCTTTTCGGAACCGAACGCCATGGAGAGATGCTCTTTCGCAAGCCGGAGCTCTTTCCTCGCAAAAAAAGGGGCGATCCAGCCTAAAAGCGACCCGATCGCAATTGCCATTTTTCTCGGAATGAGCCGGAAAAACCACACGAATATGAGTATGAGGCAATATGCTCCGTCTCTTCTGAACCGTCTTATTACAGCACGCCATGTCACTGTTAACGTTCTCCCCGCCGGGACATTTTCGCCATATTATGGTGATGCTTAAGTATGCAGAGTGTCATGATCGTCATCTTCCCGGAGTTATACGACCCCGGCCAGGGACAGATCGATCCACCGCACCAGTCCGATCGGGGCATCGTGTTCATCGACAATGATGAGCGAGGTGACTATGTGCTTTTCCATAACGCTGACCGCCCGTGCGGCATAAGCATCAGGATCGATGGTGAGGGGTTTGCTTCGGGGGGCTTTATCACGGCCGGAGTGCGCCAGGGCTGCACGGGCGTTTATTTCGAGCGGGCGTTCGACCCTCTGGAGGAGACGGCGCAGGTCGCCATCGGTAATTACCCCGGCGAGTTTACTGTCCTCGGTGATTACCCCGATTCCGAGTTTTTTCTCGCTCATGATTTCGAGCACTTCCTTCATGGGCGCTTCGATGTCCACAAGCGGAAGATCACTCCCGGTAATCATGAGATCGCGGACACGGCAGGTCAGCTTGCGCCCGATTGTACCCCCGGGATGGAGCGCCGCAAAATCCTCTTCGCTCAGCCCCTTGCGCTCGAACAGGCTCACAGCGAGTGCATCCCCCATCGCAAGAGCCGCTGTTGTCGATGCGGTGGGAATCGCATTAATAAGACACGCCTCGCACGCAACCGAGACATCGAGCACAATATCGGCGGCCCCCGCAAGACTCGACGAGGTGTTGCCGGTCAGCGCTACGATCGGTATACCGAGACGTTTCAGGTGGTTGAGTAGAACGGTAAGTTCCTCTGTTGCCCCGCTCTTCGACACGATGACGGCCACATCACCACGCATGACCGTTCCGATGTCGCCGTGAGCGCCCTCCACGGGATGGAGGAAGTAGGCCGGTATCCCGATGCTCGAGAATGTTGCGGCTATCTTGCGCGCGATGATCCCCGATTTCCCCATACCCGAAACGATTATCCGCCCCTGTGCTCCGGCAATAAGCTCTTCCGCCCGGTCAAACTCCGGGCCGATGTGCCCGATGATACCGAGCACGGCCTCGGCTTCGGTTCTGAGCACTCTGACCGCTGTTTCCCTGCTCACATCTTTTTCCTCTGTATAGAGTACCTGATTTAAAGCTTTTCTGCTGTCTGTCTTACACTTGCACCCTTCATGAATCCCGGCGCCGGCCGTCTTTTCCATGTCGCAAACCGCACCTTGTCTTCGCGGTACAGGGTTCGGTACGACGCGATGGAATCTCCCCCGGTGATGTATTTCCCGTCCATGATCGGCGGCGGGTCGGTCCACCCCCGTTCAGGGAGCGGAGGCACCGGAAGCTGACGGACGACATCGACGGATTTGTGTGTTTTCTCCTCCGGATGCGAATAACGGAACCGCCATTCCTTTTCGAGCTCAAACGCGAGCGACCGCAGCCACAGCCAGTGCCCGATGGAAGCCTGTGTCCACACCACGGCGGGATGGTTGCCATGGGTAAGCCTGTATCCCGCATCAATACCGCATTTCCGCACCGCGACCGAAAGAAGCTGCGCATCTTCAAGCTGCATCTTAACCACATGCCGGTCGCAGTGATACCGGGCGCACATAACCGGATCACGGTGAAGGAAGAAAACGTTCACGGCAGCAGCTTCCAGGCATCCGAAAGTAATATCATATGACAAATATAAAGATTATCATAACCGGGAACAACCGGAATAGTACAACCGGATCGAATCATCATGGTAAACACCATGGTCATTTTTTCATGAGATAATCGCTGACACCGAGGGCCGCTTTCGCTCCCTCTCCCGCGGCTATGATGATCTGCTTGTCGGGGACGGATGTCACATCTCCCGCGGCAAAAATACCGGGAATATTAGTCTGGCAAAGACAATTTACCATGATCTCATCATTGTCGTTCATGGTGAGGATTCCCTTTGCAAACGAAGAATTGGGGGACAGACCGATTTCGATAAATACACCGGTAACCGGAAGTGTGAGGGTGGTGTCGCGGGCGAGATCATGAACGGTAATCCCGGTGACCTCCGTATTACCCAGTATTTCCACAACGTCAGACTCGAGATACGTTCTCAGTTTTTCTGAATTACGGGCTTTCTCTATAAGAACAGCGTCAGCCTGGAGTGTCGGCATGGTGTTGACCAGATGAACCATGCAGCCGAGATTGAGCAGGTCTATCGCCGCGGTGAGCGCCGAATTGCCCCCGCCCACAACAGCCACCTCCTGTCCGCGGTACAGGGGACCGTCACAGGTGGCGCAGTAAGTAACGCCTCTCCCCTTTAATTTCTGCTCGCCCGGGACATCGAGCGGCCTCGACCGTTTCCCCGAAGCGACAATAAGAGCCCTGAACGTATATTTGCCTCCCTGCTCGGTGCTTACCATGCCGCCTTCCGAAGTTATCTGCATGGAGACAACACTGTCGCCGTTCAGAATGTCGATTTCCTGCTCTTCGAGCTGTTCCCGGAAATGGGTTGCGAGGTCCCAGCCCGAGATGACATCATAGCCCGGGTAATTTTCGATCGAGGATGTCCAGAGCACCTGTCCGCCCAGGTCGGGGCTGATGAGCAGGGTTTTGATCCGTTTACGGGCAAGATAGACTCCGGCTGTCATCCCCGAGGGTCCGCCGCCGATGATGATGGCATCATAAGAACCATGCCGGGGAATTCCCTTTTTTTCCGGTTTCGGCTCGGTTTTTGGCGGAGCAGCCGTCTCAATGACATCAACCAGACCGTTCAGCTTACCCATGGTAAAGGTCTTTACTTCCGGTGATACGGGATTTCTCCTGTACATGACGGTACAATACCTTTTCTTTTAAGAGGGCTGTGAAAAAGTATATTTTTCACGAGCCCTATAACGAAATGTGTTGTTTTGTTACTGTCAAGGGCATGTAAATCGGCACTTCGTGCCGACCCTTGACAGCTTATATCCACGTAAATGGTGTTTATCACAA
>JAJFUH010000126.1 GCA_021372535.1 bacterium | reverse complement strand
TTGGAATAGATGCCGAAACAAGTTCGGCATGATACAATCTTATGTCACTGTTTAACCACCGGAGCAATAACCAGAATAACTCTCATGACCATAGATAGTCACAACGAAGGATGAAAAATGTATGCAGGCTGCATATAGATTCCCGATTAAAGATTCGGGAATGACAGCGTTCCAGAGACTCCCGACGCCTGACCGGGGTTTCAGAACCGGGAACCGTAGATGCATTTTCAGATAAATACGGGATAAATACCATTCAGAGAGATAACATCCCGACTATTAGTTTTCGTTATCGGCTTTCTGAAACTCGAGCGCATGCGCGAGGTTGGAGCGAGCCTCGGCATAATCGGGTTTAATAGTCACCGCCTTATTGTAATGATTTATGGCCGCTTTGATTTTCCCCTGACGGAACAGAACGCTCCCCAGATTGTTGAGAGCCTCTGCATAATCGGGCTTCAACTCCAGTGCCCTGTCGTAATGGACACGGGCCGAATCGAGTATTCCGCAACTGAAGAAAACGTTTCCGAGATTCGTGTGAACCTCGGCATAATCGGGTTTTTGCCGTAGCGCCTCGTAGTAGTGTTTTGCGGCTTCGGTCGGATTTCCTTTGCGGGCATAAACAGTACCGAGATTGTATTGGGCATCCGGATATTCCGGCTTCAGCCGCAGGGCTTCCGTACAGTGGGTAAAAGCTCTGTCGAGGTCCCCTGTGCGAAGGTAGACACTGCCGAGTTTACAGTGAGCCTCCGCATACCCGGGCTTCAATCGCAGCGCCTCGTTATAGTGGGAAACTGCTTCTTCGAGCATTCCGAGCCGTAAACACTCATTTCCCAGATTACTATGCGCCTCCACATAATCAGGATTCATGCGCAGTGCCTCGTTATAGCACGTTATAGCGTTTTCATGCTTTCCGAGAGCATCCAGCATGACACCCATATTGTTTTGTACTTCGGCATTCATCGGCTCCAGACGGAGCGCCTCGGCGAAATGTACATATGCCTCATCGTTATTACCCGAACCGAGCAGGACTTTACCAAGGTTCGTATGAGCCTTTGCATAATCGGGTTCAAGGCGAAGAGCTTCGGTATACTGTCCGATGGCCTCTTCTTTTTTCCCGATATCCTCCATAACGGCGCCCAGGTTGTTGTGAGCCTTTGCGTTGTCGGGATCGATCCTGAGCACTTCGGTATACTGTTTCAGAGCTTCATCCTGATTTCCCTCGTTGTGCAGCAGTACTCCAAGGTTAATCCGTGCATCGATATACTCGGGCTTGAAGCGGAGGGCTTCCGTAAAATGCCCGATTGCTTCTTCGTAATTCTTCTTTTCGATCAGGTATGCCCCAAGATTGTTGTGTGCAAGGTAATTACCGTCGGTAACCTCGAGCGCATGACGGTAGAGCATATCACAGTCATGCCAGTAACCGGTCTGCACCCATGCCCTTTCGGCGCTGGCCAGAAGAATCACTCCTGCCATGACGGGTATAATGATTCCGGGGAAACGAAATTTCCTCATCAGTTCGGGAACTCCCCATGCGGCAATAATGAAAATACCGACAATGGGGATATACGTATACCGGTCTGCCATCGCCTGATTCCCCACCTGGACAAAGCCGATGACGGGAACAAGAATCCCGAGGTACCACAACCATCCGGTAACCAGAAACGGAAACCGTCTCGCATACCGTACCACGAGCAGAGTGACAGTCAGGAGAAATACGGATGCGCCTAATACTTTCCATACCGGCAGGTTGCCGCCCGGATGGGGATAAAAGACAGCGAGCTTCAGCGGCCATATGGTTTTCATGATATAACAGCCGTACGACACAATGGCGTTTGAAATGCGGCTTCCAAGGGAAACTATCTCCAGATTTCGTACTACTCCCCGTGAATTCTGAATGAAAAAAGTCACAACGCTTCCCATGGCGGAAAGTATGAAGAGAGGAATTTTTTCCCTGACCAGTGAAATGGCGCGTGTTTTCAACTGTATGGGGGTTTCCGGATGACGGGATTTACGGACGGAATTACCTTTGACATCCCCAAAGGAAATCCTGCCGAGCGGCCAGTAGTCGAGGAGCAAAAGCACAAACGGCAGAGTCACGACCATCGGTTTTGCCATGAGGCCGAATGAAAACAGGACGAGGACTGCCAGATACCGTTTCGTTCCCGGTTTTCTTGCATAATAACCATAAGCGCCGACTGTCAGAAGCCAGAAAAACGTGCTCAGGACGTCTTTCCGTTCCGCAATCCAGGCGACCGACTCCACATGGAGCGGATGAAGAGCGAACAGAGCAGCAACAAACGCGCTTTTCCAGAATGCGCCGGTCATGTAAGAAAGGATCAAAAACAGGAGGATAGCGTTTGTGCAGTGAAAAAATACATTCGTAAGGTGGTGATACCCGGGATTCAATCCGAAAAGCTGACAGTCGAGCATATGCGAGAGCCATGTCACCGGATGCCAGTTGGATGCATGACCGGTTTTAAAAGCCCATATGATACTTTCGGTAGTCAGACCTTTCTGGATAAAACGGTTCTCCGACACATATTCGCCGTCATCAAAGTTGGTAAACTCATGGTGTACCGTCTGCCAGTAGACTCCCAGGGAAACAAGAAGGAGAACAAGAGAAACACCCGCAGTACGGTTCATGCCGGTTAAGTCCTCTTTGATGAGTTTGGTAAATGATAATATACTTTATATTATTAATTATATATACACTGTATATAATACTACTATTATTGTATACGGTAAATTTATAATCGTCGTCAGTAAATTTACTATTGTCGTCAGTAAATCTACTATTGTAAAGAAATTTTGTCAAGCTGATTCCTGTCGGAACGAGGTGATAACTACCAGTAAACACGAAAAATAACTATTTTCATATGTTGAAAGAAGTTACAGGGAAATTATTGAGAGAAGGGGATTGTTATTCGATCTCCGGGCATAGAAATCCTTCGATGTGCCGGAATATAGTATATAATAATACACATAAATACAAATTCAGAGAAAAGAAAAATAGAGGAGGTATGATGAAACAACAGGGTTCTGTTGTTCAGTGCGGAATTAACGTTATTATTTCTTCGATGACAGAATATGTTCGAGATTGTTACGGGCTTCGGTATAATCGGGTTTCAGCCGGATCGCTTCACGGTAGTGGAGTTCCGCGTTATTGAGCATTCCCATGCGGACGAAAACACTTCCCAGGTTGTTATGAACTTCGGGATAATCAGGCTTGAACCGTAAAGCTTCCGTATAATGAACACGAGCGGAATCAAGCTCACCGATGCTGAAAAACACATTTCCCAGATTGGTATGGACTTCGGGATTGTCTGGCTGCACGCTGAGCGCTCTGTAATAATGGACACGGGCTGAATCCAGATTGCCGCCGCGGGCAAAAATATTTCCCAGATTGTAGTGAGCATCGGGATAATCGGGCTTCAGGCGGAGTGTTTCATTGAATTGCACCAATGCTTCATCGATCCTGCCGGAACGGAGAAGAATATTTCCCAGATCGTCATGAGCCTCGGCATAATCAGGGTTCAGGCGGACTGCCTCGGTATAATGGACAAGCGCAGAATCGAGCTTGCCTTCACGGAAAAAAAGACGGCCGAGGCTGTAATGAGGATTCGCGTATTCCGGATCGAGACGGACAGCCTCATAGAGCTGTGTCAGAGCGTCGTCCCGTCTGCCCAGACCATCGAGCACCGTACCGAGGTTATAGTGGGCCCGAGCATTATCGGGATTCAGACTGATTGCTTCGTTGAATTGCCCGATCGCTTCATCTGACTTGCCCTGGCTTACGAAAACGACTCCAAGGTTGTTGTGGGCATCCGGATCGTCCGGTTTCAGCCTGAGGGCTTCAAGCGCATGAGTATGGGCATCATTGATTCTTCCCTGACGGATGAGGATATCGACCATATTGGAATGAGCGCCGGCATAGTCGGGCCTGATCTGCATCGCCCGGTCGAGGTGGACACGCGCCTCGTCGAGCTTACCCTGTCGTATGAGAAGGTTGGCGAGATTCGCATGGGCTTCCGGATTGCCCGGTTTAAGACGCACCGCTTCGTAAAAGAGTGTGAGTGCTTCTTCGACCTTATTCTGGCTCACCATGTATGCTCCCAGACTGAGATATGCGTCACTGTTATTCCGCGTAACATCGATGGTGTGACGGAAAAGCCGCCCGCTGTTCTGCCAGTGACGGAGCTGAAACCATGTTGTAATCGCGAATGCACCAAGTACTACCACTGCGGCATAGGGTATCGCTCTTCGGATTCGCGGCCATGTATGCACGATATCGTTGATACCCCACGCCAGCATGATAAACAGGCCGATAAACGGAATATAGGCGAACCGGTCGGCAATGAACGGCCACATACCGGCCTGTATAAGCCCTATCACCGGGAATAACGTTCCGAGGAACCACAACCAGCCCACAGCGAGATATGGCGCTCTCCGCGCGAATTTCACCACCACGGCGGTCATGCCAAGAATGAGGAAAAAAGCTCCGACTGACTCCCACAGGGGAACGGATGCAGGGTATGGATAGTACACCGCAAGTTTCGCCGGCCAGACCATCTTTCCGATGTAGAGAATATATGAAATGAAGGAGACTGCTATCCTGTGAGCGAGTGAAACCGATTCGGTAGAAATATGAAACTTCGAAATCGACCGTGAAGAAATTAACACAATTGCTGCCCCGAGGACGAATAACGGCACTTTCTCCAGTACGAGCCGTGCGGTGTTTCGTAGAGCGGTTCGGTACGTGGCAGGATTTTTCCCGGATTTTACTTCCTGAGCTGTTTGCAGGTAAGCGATACGGTTGAGGGGCCAGAAATCGAGAAGGAGCAGAACCGCAGGAAGCGTTGCAATAGAAGTTTTTGCCATGAGTCCAATGCCAAAAAGAAAAAAGATCGGGAAATACCGCGCTGCCCCGGGACGAACCGCATATTTGAGGTACGAAAGCGTTGTAAGCATCCAGAAAAAGGTGCTGAGTACATTCTTGCGTTCGGTGGCCCATGCTATCGATTCCACATTCATGGGATGAAGAGCGAACAGCGCCGCGACAAAGGCGCTCGGCCAGAACGAGTGTGTCATACTCCGTAGTAAATAAAACAGAAGCAGTGTATTGAGGATATGCAGCGCCACATTTTCAAGGTGATAGCCGACTGGATTTTTTCCAAAAAAGCGGGCATCGAGGATAAGCGACAGCCATGTCACCGGATGCCAGTATGACGCTTCGTTGAAACTGAAGGCCCATTGGAGATTTTCAGGAGTCGGTGTACCGAGCACGTGTCTGTTCTGGTAAATGTAGACATCATCGTCGAAATTGATGAAGTCATGATTTTTTACCTGTACGTACACGGCGAGGATGGCAATTACAAGTAATACCGGGACAAGCAGTTCACGGCGAACGGCAAACGTGGTTTCGTGAGAACGGCCCCCGGATGTTTTTTGTATGCGTCCGACAGCGGAATCTGGATGCTTTTTATTGTGGAGAGCCCGTACATCGCCGTTCCGAGCTGATTCCGGAGAGCTTGAATTCCCGTGTCCGGTATTCTTGTCGTGATGTTTCGGGCGATTGGTTTTTCGGGTCATGACTGTGTTTCACTTTTTGATAAGGGCGCGAATATGTTCGAGATTCTGCCGGGCTTCCTCGTAATCGGGCTTGAGCCGTACCGCCTCGCTGAAGTGACGGGCTGCTTCACCGATATTTCCCCTGCTGAAGAGAAGGCTGCCAAGATTATTATGGGCCTCGGGATAATCGGGTTTCAGACGGAGCGCCTCGCTGTAATGGACATAGGCTGAATCGAGGTTTCCGCGGCCCGAATAAAACACATTTCCGAGATTCATCTGCGCTTCGGCATGATCGGGTTTCAACCGGAGCGCATCATAATACCTGCTACAGGCATCGTCGAACCTCCCCTGGCGGGCATAGACGTTACCAAGATTGTAATAGGCATCAGCATAATCCGGATTCAGGCGCAGAGCCTCGTTACAATAGTTGAGGGCGTCATCGAGCCTGCCCTGCTGCAGCATGATACTGCCGAGGTTGACAAGCGCCTCAGGATAATCGGGTTTCAGTCCGAGCGCTTCCTTATAGTGGGATATGGCTGCATCGATCTTTCCCTGCCGCAGACAGACACTTCCCAGATTATTGTGCGCCTCCGCGTTGAAAGGTTCGAGGCGCAGCACCGTGAGAAACTGAGCGGTTGCCTCATCCAGTTTGCCCTGACGTTCCAGTGAAATACCGTAATTGTTGTATGCGTTGATATATCCGGGATCATTATCGATGGCTATGAGAAAATGTACGGCCGCCTCGTCATGCCGTCCCAGACCATCGAGTACGGATCCCATATTGTTATGCGCCCGCGCATGGTTCGGATTAACCCGGAGCACCCTGCTGAAGTGATCCATCGCCTCCTCGCTGCGTCCCAGACCGTTGAGCAAAACTCCAAGATTGTTATTGGCGTCGGGATAGTCGGGATTTATGCGGAGAGCTTCCTCGAAATGCCTGATGGCCTCGTCGTGCTCTTTCCGTTCTTCGAGAAACGCACCCAGATTGTTGTGAGCAAGATAGTTATTCGATGTGACATCGACTGCATGCCTGAAAAGGGTGCTGCTGTCCCGCCAGTACCCTGTCTGAACCCATGCAGCTGCTGTACTCGCGGTGACCAGAACTCCCGTCACAACAGAAAGGGCGATGTTCCGGTAATTCCACCGTTTCATACACTCGGGAATACCCCATGCGGCCATTATGAAAAGGCCGATGATCGGAATATAGGTATACCGGTCTGCCAGAGCCTGAATACCCACCTGAACCAGGCCGATGACCGGCACAAGAATACCGAGAAACCACAACCATCCCGTAACGAGGAAAGGATAACGCCGCGCGCTTCTGATAATCAGTACGGTAACGATGACAAGCAGCGCCGCCGATCCCATAACCTGCCACATCTTGAGCGATTCGCCGGGATGAGGGTAGAATACGGAGAGCCTGAAAGGCCAGATTGTCTTGTACATGTAGATTATGTACGATACGATAGCATTCTCGAACCGGAGTCGGAAGGGGAACAGCTCCGAAGCCTGTATTGCCCCGCCTTTTTCCTGAACGAAATAGGTTATAAAGCTGAACAGAGCAGAAAGGAAGAACAGGGGGATTTTTTCGATAAGTACTTGTCCGGGCGTCATTCTTCTTTTCCCGGAGTGAATTCTTTCATTGATTTTCGGCGCGGAAGCCATACCGTACTGCCCGATTTTCAATCGACCGAGCGGCCAGTAATCGAGCAGCAATAAAGCGAACGGCAATGTCACCACCATGGGTTTGGACAGGAAACCCAGTGAAAAGCACAGCGCCACCGGAAGATACCGTTTTATTCCCGGATTTACGGTATAATAGTAATATGCCAGCAGGGTAAGCATCCAGAAAAAGGCGCTCAGCACATCCTTGCGTTCCGAAATCCAGGCAACCGATTCCACATGGAGCGGATGAAGGGCAAAAAAAGCGGCAACAACAGCGCTCTGCCAGAATGCCCCCGTCATGAGCCTCAGAACAAGGAACAATAAAAGAGTATTCGCAACGTGGAACAATACACTGGTAATATGATGGCCGCCTGCGCCGAGTCCATAGAGCGAATAATCAACCATATGCGAAATCCATGTCAGCGGGTGCCAGTTTGCGGCATATCCTGTGGTGAATGCCCACGAAATGCTTTCTGGATTCAAGCCGTTACGTATGGAGTAATTTTCAGTTACATACTTGTTGTCATCATAGTTGGTAAAATCGAAATGACGCGCCTGCCCGTACACGGCAAGCGTGGCTATTATAAGCACAAGACAGACAATCCCCTCGCGCCGAAGGCTGAAAACCTTCTCATTCGTACTTTTTACAGTCTTTGGGACGGTAATTTCCGGCTGATTCCGGGTGTTTTTTTTCTTCATCAAAACGCCTTGTAAAAAATGCCTGTATAGTGGATATCAAGCTGTCAGGTCCACAAGTAATGAGGGCGTATGAAAGATACTTTTCGCCGCCTTCTTAGAAGCGTTGTGATAAACACCATTTACGTGGATATAAGCTGTCAAGGGTCGGCACGAAGTGCTGATCCCCGATTAATAATTCGGGGACATGCTTACATGCCCTTGACAGCACTGAAACAACACATTTCGTCATGGGGCTCGTGAAAAATATACTTTTTCACAGCCCTCTTATTTCTTTCGTTCGATAGCGGATACTTTCTCAAGGTTTTTCAGGGCATCGGTAAAATCCGGTTTATACCGCAGGGCTTCACGGTACTGTTCTGTGGCCTGCGCATACTTTTTCTGAAATGTATATACATTTCCGAGATTGTTATGTGCCTGAGCATAATCGGGCTGAAGCTTCAGCGCTTCTTTATAGTAGATAACGGCATCGTCCAACTGCCCTTTCCGGACCAGAAGATTGGCATAGTTGTAATGGACATTCGAATCTCCCGGATTGAGCCGAACAGACTCACGGTACTGCTCTATGGCTTCATCGAGCCTGTCCATGAGAGCGAGAACACCTGCCAGAGTGCTGTGAGTTTCGCCTGAACCGGGATTGAGACGCACCGCTTCTTCCGCATTGGACAGAGCCTCTGTAAGCTTTCCCTGACGCATGAGTGTCCGCGCCAGAATCGTACGAGCTTCTGCGTTGTCGGGCTTTTGCTGTAATAACTCCTGTGTATTGCCGATGGTTTCGTCGAGCCGCCCCTGCCGTTCAAGAATTTTTATAAGTGTGATACGGGCATCGGCAGAATCGGGTTTGAGCCGCACCGCGATCCGGGCATGGACACAGGCCTCGTCGACATTACCCATGGAGAGAAGCACCTGAGCAAGAACAGTGTGCGCGTCGGCATTATCGGGCATGAGCCGTGATGCTTCGCGGGCATGAACGAGAGACTGCCCCAGATCGCCGCGGCTTATATATATTCTGGCAAGTTCCATGTGTGCTTCGGCATAGTCAGGTTCCGTTTTCAGCGCGGCGGTGTATTCATCGATGGCATTGTCGTACCGACCCATGAGGGAGTATACATATCCCAGGTTATAACGGATTGCGGCATTGTCTGGCATCAGTCGCGCCGATTCACGGGCATACGCGAGGGCTTCCTCTTTTTTCCCCTGACAGGCAAGCACATATGCAAGAAGGCTGATGCTCCTTGGACGGCCCGGTTCGAGCCTCAGTGCTTCGTTGATATGAACGAGAGCATCGTCGAATTTTCCCTGAGAAGCGTAAAGAGCTCCCATGGAATTGTGAATGAGGTAGTTACCCGGCGTAATCGCCAGGGCATGCCTGAAAAGTTTCTCGCTGTTCTGCCAGTATCCGATATTTATCCATGTCACCGCAGCGTATGCGGTCAGGAGAATCACAGAAATAACAGTGAGAACGGAGTTCCTGAAACGCCATTGTTTCAGAAGTTCGGGCACTCCCCATGCTGCCATGATATACAGGCCGATAAACGGGACATATGCGAACCGGTCGGCGACGAACGGCCACAATCCTGCCTGTACAAGTCCGATAACCGGAAAAAGAGTACCGAGATACCACAGCCAGCCCACGGTAAGATATGGCGCCCTGCGAGCAGCCTTTAGTATCATGAATGTAAGGCCCAGAAGAATGAGAAGGGCGCCGGCCGACTGCCATAACGGGACGGATTCAGGGTATGGTCGATAGACCGCGAGACGGGCGGGCCACACCATTTTGACAATGTAAAGAATATAAGAAATAAAAGAGACGGCCACCCGGTGAGTAAAGGGAATCACCTCGGTGGAAGTCCGGAATGATGAGGCCGACAGGGATGAAAGGATGACCGCCGCTGCCGAAAGCATGAACAGCGGCGTTTTTTCCAGAACAAGTCTGCCCGCAGTATGCCAGGGATTTCCTTCCACTCCCCTCTTTTCACCCTTAACCGAATCAGGAACAGCCTGCCCGATGCCGAGACGACCGAGCGGCCAGAAATCGAGCAGAAGCAATACAAACGGCAGCGAAGCAAGAAACGATTTCGTCATGAGTCCGAGAGCGAGGAAAAGGAGGACAGGGAGATATCGCAGAATACCCGGTCTGGCAGTATACCGGAGATACGCGGCGACGGTCAGCATCCAGAAGAAGGTGCTCAGGGTATTTTTCCGTTCCGTTGCCCATGCGACGGATTCCACATTTACGGGATGAAGGGCGAACAGCGCCGCGACAAAAAACCCCGGCCAGAACGAATGTGTCATGCGCCGGAGGATATAAAACAGGAGCAGCGTGCTGAGAATATGAAGCGCCACATTTTCAAGGTGGAAGCCTGCGGATTTACCGCCAAAGAGACGGGCATCGAGCATGAGCGAGAGCCATGTCAGCGGATGCCAGTAGGATGTCTCATTGAAGCTGAACGCCCACCGTATACTGTCGGGTGTCGGACCGTTGAGCACATGCCTGTTGGCGAAAATGTACATGTTGTCGTCCAGCAGGACAAACTCATGATCCCGGACCTGCCAGTAAACGGCGCATGTAATCAGGGCAAGCGCCAGACAGGCAAGGATGTCGCGGCGTACGGCTGCTCTATATCCCTTGACCGTGTTTCCTGTTATTGTATTAATTTCTGCCATTCACCATCTTACCAAAACAGGTTGAAAAAACATCGCTTTTTAATAAACAAGCTGTATGCATTCCCTGCCAGCTTCAACTTCCATTGAAACCACCATAACAATCATAAATCCGCACAGTGATGGCTGCCAGGAGTACATAATGCTGATCGGGCGCCGGAAATACTGAACTTCATAGCAATATAGGATTTCCCGTCGAGGTAAACAAGAATTTCTGCCGTTTTTCCCGATTATTGCAACGACAGACACCGGCTTTGCCCGGTTTTAAATCCGATGATCTGACAATCATTCAGGTGGAATCAATTTTCGATTCATCATTCAGCGTTGAGTTTTCGGGAGAAAAACGGAAAAATACCAATCATAACGGCATTGAACACGGATTTATGTGGACTATAATGATATGAGCGGATTTGATTTATTACTGCGGTGGTGAACTGGCGACATCTGATGACGTCATGCCGAACGTGTTTCGGCATCTGTTCCATATAAAGTATCGTTATGTATTCGCCTGAGCAATAATAACTGGAGTCGGTGACAATTACTCGGCCAGCCCCGCGAGGTGCAGGGCGGCGGATATGTCCTCGGCTATCATCCTGCGTTTGCTTTTTTCGATAAAAAAGCTGGGGCCTGCCTGAAGGTAGGACGGGAATACCCGTTTCCCCTGAAAGAAGAATTCACCGCCTCGTATTTTATAGGTCGAGCCCGCGGGGATGACTCTCGCCTCTCCGGCGCGCCGGGCGATGAAGTTGATCGCCTTGATGGCAACATCTCCCATGAGCATGAGGACTTTCGCATCCGTGAACAGGGCCAGTTCCTTTTCGAGAATGAGCGAGCATTCTTTGATAGTGCCCGTTCTGATACCGTAACCCGTCTTCCCGCATTTCACCGCAGTGGTCAGGTAAACTCCCAGACCGACAATATCCCCGATAGACTTAACCTTAGCCCCCGCATCGGAAAACGCCTGGACTGTCGTGCGCTCGAAAAGGGAATCTCCTCCCGCATAATAGTAGTCGCCCGGTGCTTCCGGCGCCGCTTCCGAGATCATGACAACGGATATCTTCTCCGGAGTCACCTCGATGTCGGGCACACGGTAACGCTCGTGCCGTACATCGGCGCACGGGAACGCTGTACAGCCGATACAGTTATTGATATTCATAATGAGTCTTCAGAATTAAAACATTTTAAACATTTATTAATTTTGCCGCTTCGAAAAGTAGTGTATGCAAATTACTTTCCATGGTAGACTACTATATCATCGGGCTTCTGGATTTTTTTCCGCCCTCCCTCGATATTATATACCATATTCACAAATAATTCTCATGCCCACCTTCAAGCACACCATAAAAAAGCAAAAAGTATCTGTCATATATATCAATAAAATAAATTTTTCTGTCAAGTGAAATATGTTCAGTAAGCTGTTTGTAATCCTGTCAAACCCCAATTGTTACCCGATTCGCTGTGATGCATCGCAGCGAGTCAAATCGTAAATCTAAAATCGTAAATGCTCTTGATCATTTTTATTGTACAAAATGTGGTATCGACCAAGAACTGTTTCTTCATCTTCCATACCATTATTCCTGTTTTCCCCCATAAAAAAACGCCCGTGTCCGAAGACACAGGCGTTTCATATAACGTATGTACCGATTATTCTCAGTACATGTCACCCATACCGCCGCCGCCGTGAGGAGAAGGCATAGCGGGTTTTTCCTTTTCAGGCAGCTCGATGACAACAGCCTCGGTGGTAATGAGGAGCGAAGAAATCGATGCCGCATTTTCGAGCGCAGAGCGAACAACCTTGGTCGGGTCGATGACACCGGCCTCGACGAGGTCTTCGTACTTCTCGGTGGCAGCGTTGAAGCCTTCGTTTTCTTTGCGCTCGAGCGTC
>JAJFUH010000125.1 GCA_021372535.1 bacterium | reverse complement strand
GGGAACAATATTATCTCATAATCCCTGACCTGTCATTATTTGCTGAAGGGAATACACTTCCCGCCGCATATGAACTCATGGAAAGGGAAAAGGAGAGGTATTTTCAAAATATCGTTAAGTCAAATTCCTGGGATATGGTCAAAGAGCCCAGTAATACCTTTCAGATTGGAACGAATATTAAGAAAATAATGCCTTTTTTATTAAAATTATCGTCCAGTGTTATTGTTATTGGACTCATCATTATGCTGATAGGTGGTTTTTTCTTCAACAGATTGGAATTGGTGGTGACGAACAGCATGGGAAATGTACTATCAACAGGATACACATTTATTCGGGAAAAAAACCATGAATTCAATGTAATGACTGAGGAAGAACGTCAGGAATATAAAATTCTTATACGGAAAAAAATGCTGCAGATCAAACCCTTCGCCGATGAAATAAAAATTCTATGGGAAAATACCAATCCCGAGGTACCACTAAAACAGCACAAATGATGCCGGGACTATGAAAACGCTTTTTTTCATCCCAACCGATCCGCGAAAATCCGCGTTCTATTAAATTTTGTGAATAGACCGGGTCAGGCAATGTAAAAATTTAGGGATCCTCTATTTATCATACAAGGTATTTGAAAAGTCATTCTGGTTTATACTACAGTTCCCTTTTCCCCGGAGGGGACAAGGGAAGTCGTTGCACCACCTTTAGTTCCTGCGCCCCCTCGGGTGAAGGATGTCCGCAGGACAGGAAGGGGGACTTTGAGAAATAAATGCAACTTTTTATAATTCGCTCACCCTATAAATTATTAGAGGTACTCTTTATATATTCATTCTGATGGAAGGCAATCCACGTTATTATTTATCAGGATGATATTGAACAATTCCCCCGGCCGGGAATATTTTTGGGATATCCGGACTCAGAGAAATATATGAAAAACATTAATCCGGGTGAACTTTATCAATGAATTAATTATATGGTTCATCCGAGAAATGAGTACCTGTGTTTATCATGATTATTCGATAGTTTTTCAATTAATGGTGTATGAGGAGAAATAATCCTCATACACCTGATTAGCAAGATATCGGTTCTATGTCAGTCAAGGCCAAGACAAGTTCGCCTTCGGCGAAGCCTTGACTGACAACAGGTTACCACTAGCCATATTGTACTTGATGATCCAATAACCTTTTCTGGTATAAGTCAAATCACATTGTATATACGATAGTTATGACTGGGTACGCATTATTCGGATGAGCCAATTATATATGAGGGTGGTGAAAAAGACACTTTTTCACCACCCTCATAACTCAATGTCAGTTAGTGAGATACAGCAAAACAGAGAGGATATCATGTCACTGTGAATCCAGCCTGAAATTCACGACGAAAACGGTCGCTGCATTCCCGATACACCTGAAACAGGAGGAGAGAAGTGAAAACGTTTCGTATTCCGATTATGTCGGCGTTGCTTGCGATGACATTTTCTTATGCGGCTGCCCAGCAGGTCCGGGTAACCGATGCACAGAAAGCGCTGAAGAAATCACAGTTGGAATGGAAAACGGCCCGAATCGCCGCGGTTCAGCTTGTACCTCCCCAGGGGGAAGACCCCGCCGATATCGTTGTGTCATATATCGGACGGGCTGCCTCGGACAGCGCTCAACTGGTGGTTTTCCCCGAATATCATCTCGGCAAGGTCAAACTCCCCGACCCTAAAGTCGACAAGGTATCCAGGGCGGCGAAAGAAAACCACATCTATGTCATCGTCGGCTGTTTCGAGTATTACGGAGATGGTACTTTCTCGAACGTTGCCTTTCTGTTCGGGCGTGACGGTTCTGTCATCGGACGCCACAAGAAGGTTCATGGCGCTGTCGGAGTTCCCCCGTACTTCTGGCCTCCGAAAGAAGACGATGTCGAATGGCTCATGAAAAGCGGCGACAGCTTCGATGTGTTCGATCTCGATTTTGCGACCATCGGCATCATGACCTGTTATGATGGCTATTTTACGGAATCATACGAGATCATGTCGCTCAAGGGAGCGGAAATTCTTGTCTGGCTGAACGGACGGCCTTATATCGAGGATTATCTTGTCAAGGCCGGCATGTTCCTTAATTATGTGGATATGATCTGTACGAATCACGGTTATGCCACCATGATCGCTGAATACCCGAACACCATCAAAAAAATCTGCCTCGTGCCGCAAAACGATTACATTGTCGATGATCTCGACCTGCAGCAGCTCCGCATCTGTCGCAAACACAGCCGGGTTTTCCATCAGCGAAAACCGGAAGTGTACGGCGATATCGTTAAAACCTGGCCTGTCTGGGATGCTTATGAGGATTTGAAGGAATACTAGTTCCCATAAACAGTATCGCTGCGGAATATCGATAATTGATTCTCCCCGGAACATCATAACCTGATTCGTTTGTAAACGATCTGCAACAGCCCCCGTTTACGAAAATTCATAAAAAAACCCGAAAACCATTTGACACATAATTTAATTTCCGTATATTAAAAGTAACACAAAATATTTATTCGTACTATTGTCTGGATTTCAATGTCTGTCGGTCTTTAACTGAGAATAACAAGGACATCTGAAAGGATTGATCATGCGGAGGATTAAAGGGGTTTTTGTCATCGCCGTAATGCTGAGCACCGCACCTTTCGTGCTGGCGCAGAACGAATCGTCCGACCGGGGGTATTACCTGGATGAAATCACCGTCACCGCACCGCCTGTCATCGAGGGGAACACGGTCACCCGTTATGCCGAAACAGTCAGCACCGTGGGTGAACGCCAGATCGATGATCTGAATGCCCAGGACCTGCCGTCCGCTCTCCGGAGAGTGCCCGGAGTGACCATTTCACGGTATAATCTCATCGGCAACTATGGCGGCGGAGATGGCGGCGCGGTATTTGTCCGGGGTCATGGATCCGGCCGTCCCGGCGCGGAGATAAGCACGATGTTCGATGGCATTCCCCGTTTTTCGGGCGTGTGGGCTCATCCGCTCATGGATATGTCAAGCATCGATATCGCCGAACGGATCGATATTCAGAAAAGCGTACAGCCGGTCATGAACGGCAACATGTCTTTCAGCTCGATCAATATCGTCCCCAAACGGATGGTCAGGGAAGGATACACGACCCGTATCCACAGCACACTGGGTGCGTACTCCACACTCGTCGGAGAACTGGAGCACGGCGGCAAAACCGGTGATTTCGATTATTATCTCACCCTGAGCAGCAGAAAGAGCGATGGTCACCGTGACAACGCCGATGGCGAAGTGCAGACGGGGTATGGCCGGGCCGGGTATACTTTCGGCAGGGGTCTCGATGCCTCCTTCCAATTCATGTATAACGACAGCTGGGCTCATGATCCTTTACCCCTGAATACGCCGCCGCTGCCGAAAACCCAGCAGTTCGACAACAATTCGAAGCTCTATATCGGCACACTCTCTCATCAGAACGGCATGTTCTCGGGCACGGTGAAAGCCTACTATGATGACGGTTATATCGACTGGCGGGAGTGGAGCTCGACGGCGAACGAAGAAGATCACGGGATAACGACCTTCGATAATTCCGGTGTACACATCCGGGAGACGATGCGATATTCTGAGGCCGGTGAAATAGTCGCCGGACTCGATGTGGACAGCTACGGCGGCACGTATAAGGATAAACGGCCGAGTTACACCGGTCCTAAAACATCCGAGACCCTCACCAATACCGCGCCGTACGTCATGGTCAGCCATGTGTTCGGCGACGATATCCAGTTGATACCTTCCGCCGGGGTGCGGTTCAACATGAGCAGCGAGTTCGGCAATCAGGCGGGATATCAGTTCGGCCAGGTGGTGAAAATGGGAAAGACCCAGTTCCACGGCAGCTATGCCCGTGCATTCAATCTGCCCGGTGTCTGGGCAAAAATCATGTATGGCGATTTCTGGAGCTTCGCAAAAAATCCTGAGGGATGGAAGAAACTCGAAGCCGAATACCTGAATCATTTCGAGGTCGGCGGCGCAACTCAAGTCAACGACCGGTTATCTCTTGATGTGACTTATTTTCACGACAGGGTTACCGATGCTCTCCGCGTAGTACCTCCTCCACCGCCGCCGCCCTCGATACAGAACATCGGGAAGTACACCACCCAGGGCGTCGAAGCGTCCGCCAATGCCAGGCCGCTCAAGGACCTCGATACATTTGTCGGCGTCTGCCTGATGAATACATCCCCCGATACGGTGCCGAACGCTCCTGACCTGTCGCTGAGCGCCGGAGTCGGATATACGCTTTTCGGCAAGGTGCGCCTGAATGCCGATGCCCAGCATGTCGACAAACAGTATGTCCAGGGTGTACGGAGCCCGGCCGAGCTTGCCAGAGTTGATGCCTATACGCTTGTGAACTGCCGGGCAGGCTATCTCGTTCCTCTGCGTTCGTATGTTGGTGAAATATATATTGCATTCGAGAACCTTACCGATGTAACATATGAGTTCCGGCCCGGCTATCCCATGCCCGGGAGAACGTTTATGGCCGGTCTCGATGTAAGGATATGATTCAATGAAAAAACTGCTCGCCATTGTCGCGTGTTTTCTCTTCACCGTATCGCTGCTCCCTGTTACCGTCTCCGCGGCATCCGGGAGCCGGTCGGTCGTTGTCAGCACCTCTATGCTCGAAGCCGCGGCGCGTGAGGTTATTCCCGGTTCGGCTCCGGTCGAGGTGGTGAGCATTCTGCCGCCGTCATCGTGTCCCGGTCATTTTGACCTGAGCCCCCGGGTGATACCGCTCCTCAAGGGAGCGGCAATGGTGATCAGGCATGACTACCAGAGCATCCTCGATGAAAAGATCGCACGGCTCGGCGGCGAGGTCCGCGGCATGAACATCATCGAGACAACGGGGTCACCGCTCATCCCGGAGCATTATTTCAGGCTCACGGAGCATGTTGCCGAACTGCTCGTGACACTTCTGCCGGATCGGGCGCCCGAAATAAACGCATCCCTCGAGGGTGTCGGTGCCCGGACGGAGAAACTTGGCGCAGAGGCCCGGAAGACAGCGGAACAATGGCATGGGGCGCCTGTCATCGCCGCGACGAATGCCGTTGAGCTCTGCACATGGCTCGGTTTTGATGTGGTCGGAGTGCTCAAACGCCCCGAAGACACAACCCCTCAGGATTTCGAGAAACTCATCGGACTCGATGCCGTTTTTATCGTGGGCAATTACCAGGAAGGCACCCAGAGCGCCCTGTCGCTC
Organism: bacterium; assembly: GCA_021372535.1. NCBI lineage: Bacteria > bacterium. The sequence goes on along the minus strand of JAJFUH010000125.1, from coordinate 16,719 downwards.
GGGGAAAAAATGAAGGCACCGGTGGCGGTCATCAGCAATTTTCCCGGCGCGGAGGGCTACGGGAAAACATACGAAGAGCTCTTTTCCGAAAACCTCCGCAGGATACAGGCGGCATGGCAGAAGCGGTAATACAGTATGATGATGTGGTGACCGGATACCGGAAAAGACCGGTGATAGGCCCCATTTCCCTCCATGTTCACCCGGGCGACTTCTGGGGAATCATCGGGCCGAACGGATCGGGAAAATCCACACTTCTGCGGATACTCGCCGGGCTCCAGCCCGTAATGTCGGGCAGCATCCGCGTTCTCGGCAATCCGTTCATTCCGGCAACTCATCGTGAACAAATCGCGATCCGTAAAAAAATCGGTGTCCTGCTCCAGTACCACGAATTCTTCCCCGATCTCCCTGTCACGGTCGAGGATGTAGTGCTTTTCGGACGGCTGGGACTCCGTGGAATAGGACGGGTATTCACCACTGCTGACCGGCTGGCGGTCGAGGATGCCGTAACGACGCTCGGCATCGGGGAATTCCGCGCGAGACTGTACCGTGAGCTTTCCGGCGGCGAAAAACGCAAGGTGCAGCTTGCCCGTATTCTTGCCCAGCAGCCGGAGATCATTCTGCTCGACGAGCCGACCGCCGGACTCGATCTCGACTGGCAGGAACGCCTCACACAGCTGACCGAAGACCTCTACCACAGCCTCGGAAAAACCATCATCATGGTTACGCATGATGTGGACCGTCTGCCGTCCTGCTGCAATCAGGTTCTCCTGCTCAAGAACGGCCGTGAGCTTGCAGCCGGGCCGCCCGATGAGGTTCTCAGGGAAGACATCCTTTCGCGGCTGTACGGGTGCAACATCGAGGTACATAAACACCGTGGCCGGTATCATGCCCACCGTCTCGGCGTTCTGGAGTGATAATGGTTTTTGTGAGCATATTCGGGCCGATCATGCTGGCGGCGCTTCTGGGAGGCGGTACTGCGGGGCTGCTCGGTGTTTTCATCGTCGGGATGCGCATGCCGTTCATAGCGGTGTTTTCGGCGCACGCGGCCCTTGCCGGAGCGGTGTTCGGTGTACTCATGGGATTTCCTTCGGAAGCTTCTGCTTTCATCGGGGCTCTCTCGGGAGCGGTCATCCTCGGAATGCTTCTCAGAAACCGTGATATCGATCCCAACGCGGCGCTCGGTTCCCTCTTTTCGCTCATGCTCGGGATAGCCTTTCTCGGCATCGGATTGAGCGAAGGGCCGAAATCATCGATGCTCGGTCTTCTCTGGGGGAGTCTCCTCTTCGTGACCAGGGGACAACTGCTGATCATGGCGGTAATGACCGTCGTGCTCATAACCTTTATCTCGATATTCCGGAACGAGCTCAAAGCCCTCATGTTCAGCCGAGAACTGGCGGCGCTCATCATTCCCGAGTGGATGATCTTCATCCTCCTCCTGATTCTCTCTGCGGGAGTGATCACCATCAATCTGGAAATCGTGGGGGGACTTCTGCTCTACAGTCTCATTTCAAATCCTGCGGTTGCGGCGATCAGGCTCGCCCGTAATTTCAGGACAGCGCTCATCCTGAGCAGCGTGTTCGGCGCCGCAAGCGCGCTCGGGGGATTCGGGGCCGCATACTGGTTCGATCTCCCGGTCGGCGCCTGCATCGTGCTTGTTTCGAGCCTGATTGTGGGGATTTCTTTCGCGGCGACACGGTCATAGAACGGGAATTTCTTAGCCCGGCCTGTTCACAAATATTGTTAGAACGCGGATTTTCGCGGATCGGGCGGATTTGCACGGATTTGTTTTTCTGTTACATCTTTTCGGATGAGAACGATTGATGATTACTAATGATAGTATAAATAATAAATTATACCTGTCAGGATAATATATGATACCGAAGATTATACCGGAAGGCGAAGCAATGAATGAACAGGAAAAAGTGATAGGTGCTTTTTTTGACGAGTGTGCGAAAGAAGGATTGATGGCTTCTTTCGATGAAGAAGAGCGGACGAAGCTCGAGGAGTGCCTCACGCTCTGGAATATTCATCCGGGGGACAGGATTCTTGAACCGGGCTGCGGGACCGGACGCCTGACTGCCATTCTTGCCGACCTTGTCGGTCAGGACGGTGCGGTTGTTGCCTGCGATATATCGCACGAAATGATCGACGGGGCCAGGCGGCGCAATCTCCCCCACTGGGTTCGGCTCTTCCACGGGTCGGTCAATACGATACCTGTCCCGGATGAATATTTTGACGTGGTTTTATGTTTTCAGGTATTTCCTCATTTCAGCGACCGCCCGCGCGCGCTTGCCGAAATCCATCGGGTCATCAGACCGGGCGGACGGTTATGGATCGCTCACCTTGCAAGCCGTGAGACCATCAATAAGCGTCACCGTGACGCCAAGCATGTTATCGTTTCCCATCAGATACCCGATGAACGGGAAATGCGTGAGCTGCTTGACGCCGGCGGATTTCATGTCGAGATGGTGGATGATTCGCCATCACGCTTCCAGATTCTTGCATACCGGCTGTAGCCATGTAAAGCCGTAATCCGTTCGGAACGCCGGATGTCACCTGACAATCAGGAATAAATGGCCCTGCGGCACCGGAACATGGAGAAGACCGTCCGACCCATCGTACGAAAACCGCGTTTTTGCTCCGTTCAGAAGCACCGAGCCGGGTTTTTTCCCGATCCATACCGCAAGCTGAGCCGCACTCCCGGCGTCGGATTCGATGGCAACCTCTCTGTCACGGTAAGCGATTGAAATGGTGAGCTTTATATCGGATTCAAGGAGTGTCCGCGCGACTGTCGCGCGTTTCTCTTTCACCGTCGCGGCGTTTCTCACCCAGAGTTTTTCCACAGTGCCGTCGTCCTTGCCGGTTACCGCAAAACGGTCGCCGTCCGTCTCAAACTCACCCGCAGGAACTGTTTCCCCGCCGGGCCCGGTCCGGAAGAGAATACGGTCGGTATGGTGTGCTCTCACGATTTCCGTACCGATCCAGCCGTTTTCTGTGACTTTTTTCATTGTCCACCCCGACCGTTCCGCTGCATTTTCCTGATCGGAAGGGATCAGGACGGCCAGAAACCGCGCCCCGGCTGCGGGGTTGCGCGTCCCGAGCTGAACGAAGCTCATGTCCTGGTCGACATGCTTTTTTGTCATCCGCGTAAGGTCTGCGGGAGCGAGGATATTCATCCGGAGCTGCGTCCGCGGGCGGGAAATGACGACCTCGTTGCCGTTCCCCGTTATAGACCCGGCGCCGTCCGCATGGAAAATCCAGGTGAATGTCTCATTCCCGACCGCCGCGAGATTGTCGTACATGACGATATAGTCGGGTTTCATGAAAACGAACGAGCGGTTGAACTCCTTAAGCCGCTCCTTGTATACGCAGGATAATTCGCCTTCCACGGCATCGATGATCTCCCCGGTAAAACAGGAGGTGATACGGGGGAAGGTATCGAGAGCCCCGATACCGTTGTCAAAATCGGCTATCTGCTGGGATTCGGGATACGCATCGAGCAGCACGGTGTTGTGCGCTATGGGCTGGATGTAGAACGAACGGTAGTAGAGATTACGGTAATAGTTCACCACTCCCGCTTCGGTGATGAGCGGCTCGCCGTTGTACAGAAACCAGAACGATCCCTGGTCGAGGTGATAATGGTTGGCGTGGGGGCCGCACCGGAAAACGAGCATGAGATCGTCGTCCGTCCATCCCGAGCGGAAGACGGCATTCCCCTTTGACCGGAACCACTGTGACGGCGGAAGCTCCGAAAACGGGCGCGGCTCGATTTTTTCCGGCATCCAGAGGTAATCGAAGAAATCCTCACGGCCGGGGAAACGGTCGTTCTGCCACAGATACCGTCCCCATGCCAGAGAGTCTCCGGTCCGGCGGGCAAGCCAGAGGTGAAGCCTTCTGAGCCCTGCGCCGTAATCGCGTCCACCGTCGCCGAACGAGGGCGCGTTGAGACCGTTCGCGGTCAAAGCGTACGCCGTGTATGTGTAAACCGATTTCACCGGTGTGGTTGTCGTCCAGTCGATGCCGAGATTCCGCTCGATGGCGGCGAGACACTTGACAAGGGGTTCGGCGTCCGTGCTCGTGTATGTTTCGGGCTCTGCATAGCTCCCGTCGGGAAGATATGCCGCATCGATATGCGCCTTGTATCTGGTAAGGATGCCGGAAAGGTACGGCTCCATGTCGGGATTTTCGGGATCGTCGCCTATGAGGGCGATGGTCGCGAGCAGAATCCCTGTCGTATTCATCCCGATGTGATTGGTGATGAGCGAGGGAAGCCGGTTGTTGAGCACCTGATCGCGGTAATGGGGAATGATCGCCTTTTCGAGCAGCGCTTTCCTCACCAGCGCGCGCTCCTGTTCGTTCATAAGGGGATAGAGGAAATCGTATCCGACCGCAAGACCCTGGCACCACAGCCCCACAGGGTAGTATGAATACATGCGGTGAGCATCGAACCAGGGATGGTTCCAGTGCTCGAAAGCGGCAAACCGGAGGAGGAATTCCTTCGCTTTCATCCCCGCTTCACGGTCGCCGGTCAATGCATAGAGGAAAGCGCCGTTTTCAACCGTATCAGCGGCAAGATAACCGGGAACACTCCAGCGCGAGTAGTCATCCCAGGTGGTCGAAAAGGGACCGCCGTCGAGGAACTCCAGGTTTACGCTTTTGCCTTCCACGACACCGGAGATATCGGCGCCGAGGAGCTGTTTCTTTGCCGCGGCGACAGCGTGATCGAGCGCCTTTTCCGCCATCGGGCTGGTACGGCCCGACTTGAGCGAGTCGACCGAATCGGCGGTAAAGAAGAGACGCGGATGATCCCCGGGTGTCAGACGGCGCTCGGGAACGATAAAGAAGAACTCGTCCTCTACCGTTTCGCCGTTGGAGCCGCTGCCCCTGATGACAAGCTTCCACCGGCCTGCGGGATCGTTATTCCCGATGCGGTACAGCGCCCCGCTGCTCCAGACGCCGTCCGAACCGGCCCTGTCGCCGTGGGACCCGTCATCGTAAAGCCTGCTGTCACGGGTACATGCCCGGCCGCCGGAATCATACACGACAGCGGTTACCGATTTCAGGTTTATCGGATGGTCTCCCTGCTCGGGACGTACACTGAGCGATATGGTCTCGCCGCGATGAAAATGGCGGTTGAGTGCGGTTAACCGGAATTTGTCGAAAAAGGTTGTCGCGGGATCGACCCCGATAAACCGTCGCTCCGTCTCGCCGGTGAGCTCGAAGTTATCGATATGTATGGCATAGCTCCGGTGGGGACTCACCGTCCCGAATTCTGCGAGGACAGCGACCGCTTCGATTTCGACCCCGGGCTGAAGGGTTTCGCTGCCCGAGGTAAAATCACCCGGGGTGCGCCTGATGGGAATCCACTGCATGGATGGCGGGTTCTTTTCGGTACGGGTGAATCTGCGGCCGTCCGCCGCGCAGAGGATGATTCTGATCTCACGGGCTTTCCGGTCGGCATCGAGGAATACGGCAAGCCCGATCTCTGTCCCGCTGTTTGTCCGGATGCGGCATTTTCTGGTCATGCCGAGAAGATTACGGTCTCTCGGATAATCGGTGTCGTTCGGTTCGAGTATCCGGGTCAGGGAAAAAGCGCTGTTGCCGTATGAGGGTTCGGATACGCAGACGATATCGGGATCGAATCCGGGGTCCTCGGCGTATGGATAACTCTCCCATGAATTGAGCTCGCCGGTCTCGAAATTGTCACGGAGCGCAGTGCCGATCATGTCGGAAAAGGATTCCCGGGCACAGGAAAGAAAAACAACCGCTCCCATAACCGTAACCAGTAACAGCAGTATAAACCGTTTATGTGCCATCTTGTACTCTCCTCCGGTATGACTGTTTATAAAGATTTCCACGTAATATCGAAAAAGATTATACTTGACGATCCCTAAAAAAATCCACAGCGAAGTGTATTGTAATACAATGATTATAAACAGAGTATAACCAAAAACGCCTGAGAATTCGTATTCCCCGTTGAAAAGCCCCGAATGAACGAGCGGTTTTCGGAACAGGAAGCGCAACTGTTTGAACACATCGAAGATGTGTGAGTTTTGCGCTTCCCGAAAATAGCGAAGCGAATGAGGAAACAGGCTTTTCACGGGGCGCCGTTTCCTTTGGATACTTTCCTTTGGGCGAGCAAAGGAAAGTATCATAAAAAAGTATTCGGTTATCACCTTAAATCAGCACTATCATTGATCCCCCTCGGCTTCGCCGTTTCCCCCTTATAAAACAAAGGGAGAGTCTCTCCGTTCACCTGTCCGCTTTTTTCCCCTCTTAACAAGGGGGGATGCCGCAGGCAGGGGGGATCATATAGTGTCGAAGAAACCATATATTTCCGATAAAGCGTTTCCTATGCTTATCAAAAGGTATATTCAAAAAAAGTGTTTTAAAGAAAAAGAGCGGTTGCCGCAAAAGACTTTGTTGTTGACAGGAACTGTCGTGAGAACGTTTATTATAGTATATGAAATGGAAGCGTTCAAGATGTATAAATATGTTCTTTAATCATGCAGGGAAAAACCGGATATGGCAAATAAAAAATATTTGAATGAACTGGATGCTCTGGCGAAAGCGTGCATCGAAATTTTAAAGGCTCTTTCCGCAAAAGGGCATGCGGTAACCACGAGAGCGCTTTCCAACGCTCTTTCGGAAAGAGAAGAAGTGATAAAGCTCTTTAAATATCCGGCCTCGGAACCCGAAAAAAAGCCTTGTTTAAACATTGAAGAGGAAGTTGAGCGGCTCAGAAAACGTATCGATTCAAAGGAAGCTGAACGTCAGAGATTCCAGAAAATGGTTCTTGAAACCGAGGTGCAGTGCAACAGCGAGGTCGATTACCACAAACGTTTCGCCCTTGCGGTACTGGGAATAATGGGTGCCCGGGGAGACGAAATATATTCCGATTTTATCGATGAATACAGGGATATTCTCACAGAGAACGCCAATCTGGTGCGACGCGAGCAGGCCCTCAGAAGTTTGAAAAATCTCATTCTGAAATATGATATCTCCCCCGAAGGTGATATCAATAGAAACCACTCGTTTCTGAAGGGTATTTTTAAAAAGGATGCCCGTGATATTGCGGAAGGCAGATTCAAACAACTGAAAAAGGCGAGTCTGAACACACTGTCGGACCTTGAAAAAATCCTCGGGAATAAATATCATCCCGAACTCATGGAAATTCAAAGCCGTGTATCGGCCAGCGATGATTTCGATTACCTGCTTTCACAACGCAAATACGTCTTAACCATCATCGAGAAGCTGATCCGTGATGTTCAGACCGAACTGGAAGCATTGACCGCCTTTATCAGGGAAATCATCGAGAAACTGTCTGCGCTGGAGAGAATCATCGATGCAACAACGGAAAATACGGACAGAAATCATAAGGCGGATTACACATTCACCGAAAATTTAGAATCACAGATCAAAAACCTCACCGAATCATTCGGAGAAGTGGATTCCGTGGAGAATCTCAAGTCTTTGTTCGCTTCAAAGCTCAATCACATATCCTCTGCCATACGTGATAAAAGAAACGAGTTTTCCCTTCGCATCGAAACTGCCTGTAACGAACGGGAAGTACTTAAAAAGAACTTCGAAACCATTATTACTTCCATTACCGAAAAAAACCAGGTTCTCGAAGAACAGAGCCGCATCGATCCCCTTACCGAGATATTCAACCGACGGGTTTTTGAGGATCGAATCGATATGGAGCTTGAGCGTTTCCAGCGGTACAAACAGCCGTTCACGCTCATCTTTTTTGATGTCGATCATTTCAAGAACATCAACGACACCTGCGGCCATGATGCCGGCGACAAGGTACTGAAGACAATTGCCATGCGAGTCAGGGAGATACTCCGGAAACCCGATGTCTTTGCACGGTACGGTGGAGAGGAATTTGTGATTATCCTCCCTGAAACCGACTTAACACAGGGGAAAATCGTTGCCGATAAACTGCGGTATGAAATCGAAAATACGGTTTTCGAATACGAGGACCATCGTGTGCCCGTAACAATCAGCATCGGTGTAACGGGAGCCCGCGACACCGACCGTCAGCACTCGGCGATCATACACCGCGCCGATTCACTTCTCTATACCGCCAAGCGAGAAGGCCGCAACCGTGTGGTTTCCGATATCGACACGGAACAGGACGCTTAACTCTATCAATGTACCCAATTCGATAGAACACGGATTTGTACGATTGTGCGGATATATTTTTTTTATCAAAGAATTCCTCGGAGTTTGCTGCGGGGTAGTTTAATGATGTTGATGGTTTTACGAATTACAACCTTTGAATTTTGTTCGAATATCCGTTATTGATTTTACGAGAACCAGTAACAACGAGTAATTAATCAGTCGCTGAACAATCAGAGAACACTTACTCGGCAGACAGAGGGAGATAAATATGTTCAATCGCAGAGCTTTTCTGAAAGGATCCGCAGCACTGGGTGCCCTGGGAGCGATAAAACCGGTATTTGCCCGTGACACCCGTTCACAGACGTCATCGGGATATTTCAACGTTCATCCCTTCGTGGAGGAACACCCCGAGGCGGTGTTCATCATGAGAACCAATGTTGACATCCAGACGAACTATCCCGCAAAAAAGGAAGAAGGGCTCCGGTTTGCCCGTTCGGTCATGCTGCCGGTCGACAAGGGCGGGATACCGTTGACCCATATGATACCGATAAAGCCCAATCTCACCGATTCCATGTGGGATATGGATGGTTTCACCCTTGAATACGGGCATGGGATCGTCACCGATCCGTATTTTGTCGAGGGCATCATCGAGGGTATGAAAGAACTGGGTTTTTCGGGAAGCCAGTTTTATATCCGTGAAGTGAACGGCCCCAGATGTTTCGAGCCGCGCATGTATACGGCGATGTGCAAGCGGACAGGCGCCGATATCCGTGACCTGAGCGAAGATGCCCGCACAATCTCGAAGGATAAAATCCATTGGACGGATGTCCCCAACGGCAAAGTCCATATGAAGATTCCCCATCTCTGGCCGATAAACGCGCCGGATACATTCTTTCTCAACATCGGTAAACTCAAGAACAACATGAATGGCATAACCCTGGTCTGTAAAAATCACCAGGGAAGCATCGCGAACAGATACCAGCGTTTCTGCCAGGGTATTTTCGCCCTCGAAAAATACAGCTATGAAAATCTCGTTCCCAAAGCAAAAGAGGATATGGAGGCTTCATTCAAACGTCATGTTCAGGAAGGAATCATGCCGAACTGGGCAAGGGGATATGATTTCTACGGATCCCAGAACACCTCCGAAATCTGGTGCCACAGAACCGTTGACAATGTTTCCTCGACCAAAATGGGCCTCTGTATCGGTGAGGCGATTCACAGCCGTGAGGGCTGTTTCTACCGCGGACCGAATTCCCCGCTCAACAATACGAAGGGACTCACCGAAGCCCGCGATTTTATGACCAACTTCGTCATTTTCGGTAAGGATGCGGTCCTCGTGGACAGCGTCGGCACATGGATAGCCGGCCATGAACCCGGTAATTTCGGCTTTTTCAACATTGCTCTCGAACGCGGCCTCACCACCGTTATCGATCCGCGAAAAATCCCGGTGTATAGCTGGGAGGACGGCGCAGCGCACCGTGTGCAGCTCACCACGCTCCAGCGGTATCCCATCCGCTCCAATTACATACCGAAAAAAGAGGGTGACAGCAACCGTGCCAATGTCTATTACCTGTATGACGAGCCGTTCGATTATGGGAAGGTGAGCGAGACGGTACCGAAACAGTCAACCGAAGCCCGGATACGGGTGCTTGACAACTGTCTGCCCAACCCGACCAGTCCCTTTATCGCGCTCGAATACGTCATGCCCGCGGATGATTACGCATTCATCGATATCTACAACAGCAGCGGCGACCGCATCGACCGTATCCTCCGGGGTTTTCACCAGGCAGGCCCCGGCTGCGCGGTGTGGAACATATCCAAATTCCCGGCGGGAACCTATTCGGCAGTGCTTCAGCTCCGGGATGGTAAACAAACCGCTCCGGTTGTGCTCAGGGCATGACGGGGACACGGTTTAATGATCCGGCGCAGTCCGGAACTTGATAATACCTGCGAAAAGGGCTTGTGTGTATAACACCGGGCCCTTTGCTTTTATATGGAAGAACAAAGGGAAGTTGTAAGAATAATTTGCCTTGCAATTGGTTGTAATTTTGATAATATAAATAGAAAGGATACATTTTCCGTTCAAATTCCGATTGTGAGGTTATTCTTCATGCGTATAATGATCAAGGTCTCAATATTATCAATCGGTTGAACGGTATGGTTGGAATCAGCATCTGGGATGGGAGAAAAGCGAGCTGTATCTCGGCCGTGATCGCTTTAGAATCAAATCTGTCTATTATGCCCGGACACGGGAACATTTTCTTTTTGCTACTGAAAAGCTGCTGTCCATGGATGAAAATATTATGATATGTGTTATATGCGGCTCCAGACTTATGGACAAACCAGTTGTAAAAATAGGACAGATAAAATTAATTATTTGCAGGGAATGTTGTTTATGGAACTATTATCCCCGCCCGACAAAAAAGGAGTTGCTGAATTTTTACAATTCGAAGGATTACTATAAACATCCCTACTTTAAACTGAGACGGAACAATAAAAATACCTTAGAACGGCGATGTCGATTTATTTTTAATTTATTAAGTACGGTCGTTGGAAATCATAGCTGGAAAGGAGAACGAATTCTTGATGTAGGGTGCGATATGGGTGGTTTTTTACATACTGCATCGAGACTTTACGGTGTCGAGCCTATAGGTATCGATGTCGTTTCACAGACTGTTGAACATTCCAAAAATCTTGGAATTGAAGCATACCAGACAGAAATAGAACAAGCTCCAATGCACTTGAATGAGTTTTCTCTGATAACCGCTATCGACTTGATCGAACATGTACTTGATCCCGTGTTATTTTTTCAAAATATTCATAATCGTCTTCGCCCCGGAGGATATTTCTATCTTGAAACTCCAAATGTTGAATCCATGGTTTATCAAACCGGAAGATGTATAAGCGCAATAACAAATGGTCATCCCCGGGGGATATTTCAAAGACTGTTTCCTCCGGAACATCTTGAGTATTATACTATAAAATCCATGCAGTATATATCGGCGAAATGCGGTTTAGAAATTCTATCTGTGACGAGCCGCTCATTACAGCCTGATGAAATAGCTGTATCTTATCTGATAAAAGCCTTTGTGAGCGGACTGCAATCGTTTGATTTGATTACCGGGAATAAGTCTCTTTTGTGTTGTTTATTCAGGCGGTCGACATAAGGTAAATTTATTCTTTTTGAGAGATTCAATTTTTTCTCATATAAAATGGGTTGATCAAGAAATTGATTACATATATTTCAGCAAATTATTTACATGGAATTTAAAATGATCTTATTGAATAAGTATTTACAAAACAAGTGGGCTATTGCAAATCCGACCATTTTATATAGGGCGGTCCGAGGATTTTTCAGAGCGTTGGTTCTCCGCAAAAATACTCTAAGGCTTATTGAATTGTATCCAACATTTGAATGTCAATTAAAATGCATAATGTGTTCAGTCTTGAAATACGAGAAAAAACATTTAAAAAAACTTGATATTCCTGATTACAGACTTATTGCCCAAGGAGCCGGTAAGTTAGGAGCATGGTGTGTCACTGTCCTTGGTGGCGAACCATTATTATATAACAAAATCTTTGATCTCATTTCCGTTTTTCACAAAGAGCGATACTTCACCCATATTGTTTCAAATGGTCAGGCTGCTTCAGAAGAAGTCATTCGTGAACTGAAAAAAGCCGGTCTGAATGCATTATACTTTAGTTTAGAAAGTATAGATCCTTCAGAGAACGACAGAATTCGCGGTTCCGGGACTCATGAAAAGGCTATATCTGGATATGAGTATGCGAAAAAGGCGGGGCTCATCACAGGATTGTGTCCCACTATGTTTCCCGGCGAATTGGATAAGGCTGAAAAGGTTATTCAGTTCTGTCATGAGCATGGTATCAATTCAAGTGGTGGCCAGATTGCCCCCATCGGTTGCGCCGAGGGTTTCGAGACACTTTCAGATAAAGAGTATTCACGGGTGCGTGATATGCTCAAACAGTATCCACGACTTACCTATGATTGGGCTTTTTCATATTTCTTAAAACAACGGTGCCCTTCCGGAAAGGAAAAAATCGGTATTACCTGTTATGGTGATGTTATAGGGTGTTCATATAACCCGTTATGTTTTGGGAATATTACCAGCGAATCCTTGAAAAAGATCTGGGAAAGAATGGGTAGATTTTCCCAGTTTGCAAAGGATTTTCCCGGATGTTTGTCCGCCGAAGATCAGTATTATATAAAAAATTATCTCATCCCTATATACGAGAAGTGTTCATATCCGGTTTTCTATTCAAACCATCCGTTCATTACAAAAGAAACCGAACCATTGTTATTTAAATAAAGTACGAATATGGCTGATGCTCAATGTATGATTTGTGATAATACCGATTTTGTCGTACTGCATAATGATGTTTCGGACTATGAGTATGAATTGAGCCATTCTCATTTTGCGGTTATTCAATGCACACGGTGTAAACTTATCCAGCTTGATCCCATGCCTTCTCAAGACGAGCTCATTTGGTATTATCCCCCGGAATATATGAACATCCATGGTGAAAGCTCAGTATTCTACAAATATCTTCTTGAAAAGAACTATAAAATGATCCGAAAATATTTCAGATCTTTCATCCCTGAACATGCATCCATCATCGATGTTGGATGTGCCAGCGGACATTTCATGGACTATATGAGTCGTCTTGAAAACGGTTGGGGTTTTACCGGTGTGGAAATTAATGAGACAGCAGTAAAAATGGGTAAAGAACTTGGAAGAAATATTATTCATAGCAGGTTTGAAGATGTGAACTTACCGCTAAAATCTTACGATTTAATTATTTTAAACCATCTTGTAGAGCATGTGGTTCAACCGAAACTGCTTCTTACAAAAGCATGGAATCTGTTAAAGCCATATGGCAAACTGTATATTGAAACTCCTAATACCGACAGCATGGATTTCAGGTTGTTTGGTAAATACTGGGGAGGATTCCATTTCCCGCGTCATACATATCTCTTTTCACCCGGGAACATGACTGAATTTCTTAAGGACTTGGGTTTTATAAATGTCAAGGTATCTTCAACCAATCATATGTTTGGTTGGGCATTAAGTATACAGAATTTACTAACCGATACGGTCCATATATCAAAAACTAACGGTCGTATGCCACTGTATTCGTTAATTATGGTAGCTTTTTTACCAATTGTTCTTATTCAGAAATTATTCGGTAATTCTGCCGGAATGAGTATTGTCGCCGAGAAAACATGAACTTTCTTGAGCATACTTTAAAAATAATGCTATGTTCCCTTGTTTTTAAAGAATATTAATACGAATTAGAAATCCACATGCTAAGCATGTGGTAATGTGTTGATGGCTACGCCTAAACTTATCGGTAGAAATCACGATGGCGAAGCTTCGAATTCGGCGAAAAGCCACCACCACTGGCGATGAATAGTCGAATTCAAGTGATTTCTTTACTATCAATCTGAGCGAACAGTATCAATAAAATGAAAAACATCAGGACATAGAATGGGAGTATTAAATGCCCAGAATTAACTTTTCAGGATATACACCCCAACGGGGTGTTTTTATAAACATGCCTATCCTTAATGAAGCCGAAGTGATTACAACAGTATTAGAGAACATGAGAACGATGTTGGATGGTTTGGAATACACGATATGCATCGTTGATGACGGCAGTGATGACGGTACTATCGAACAAATCGAGAAATTTCAATTAAACTATGGCCATGTTCATCTTGTTAAGCGCCGAAAACAAAAACGAGGATGTCAACGCGGTGGGGCATTGAAACTCGCGCTTGACTGGGGCATAAAAAATACTGATTATGATGTTTTCATCGAAATGGATGGTGATATGTCACATCGTCCGGAAGAGTTTGAAACGGGTATAATGCTATTAAAAATATATGATGTAGCAATAGCTTCAAAATATCTGACAGGAAGTAAAAGCGAAAAAAGGGGATTTTTTAGAACATGGGTAAGCCGTGTATACAATTTTTTCGTCCGGCTTCTTATTTGGATACCGGTTATTGATTTCAGCAACGGTTATCGTTTCTACAACCGCCGGGCTGCTGAAATACTGAGTTCTTACAAAGTGAAATATACATCTCCTCTCTATCTCATCGAAGCTTTGTCTATTTGGTATAATAACGGGTTGAGTATCGGGGAATTCCCATCAATATATATAGGACGGCCTCATGGCTATTCTAAGGTTATTCTAAGTGATTTTTGTGTTGCTCCATTGGCTGTTGTCGATATTGCATATCGTTATCGAATTAAGAGATCGAAAAAGTGAATGTATGATTCATTTTTGCGAGTCCCGGAAAAAATATCATGTTTTTTTATAAATAAACGACCATGATATCGTCAAATCGAATGGAAGAAAGCCAAGAGGTTTTTTCCATGATTTAACAAGCGTGAACTCTCTGTCGAGTATCTTTTTGATAGCATCGACAAAGTTTGGATGTTCCCAGCAGATGATTTTATCAAAATCAATATTTAAATTTTTTTTAATATATCTTCTTGTAGTAAAAAATCTGCCAATACCCCATGTTAAACCCCCTTCAGCAGGTACTGCTCCAACAATCAGACCATCATTTTTCAGGATTCGTTTGAATTCATCAATATGTTCTGTGAGATTATGCACGTGTTCGAGTTGATGAAATGTCAATATAATATCTATATGGTTTTCAGGTAAGGGTATGTGAGTACCTGAAAGAAGGATTTTTTTTACATTATGAACATTATAGCTGTTCAGCTTTTTCTCGGCCACCGTAAGAAGATCCTCAGTCAGATCGATGATGATATATTCACGCGGACGGGTTTGTGTATAACGGAGATGTTCGACATTTCCCGGCCCCACCTCCAAGATAGACCTGTTATTCAGATTAATATGGTTCATTATTTTAAAACCGAGATGATTCACTGTTGAAGCAATTCTTCCCTGATGAAATCCCATATAATAATCTAACCATAATTTGTCCATCCAATAAATAAAATCTTTATCGTTAGCAAATGGTTGGTTTCCCCATTGTTTCCTGTCACCAAACAAACTTTTAAATATAAAATTTGGAAGATATTTATATAACATAAGCCTATTCTCTTAAATACAATGAAATTTTGCAATTTCTTAAATATTTCGTTATTATAATAAATACTTCTTAAATATGTATTACAAATTGTATAAAACAAATCGATAAAGATATGTCTATTATATATAATAATAAAAATGGACAATAAC
Organism: bacterium; assembly: GCA_021372535.1. NCBI lineage: Bacteria > bacterium. Next base: position 1,353 of record JAJFUH010000125.1, on the reverse strand, counting down.
TGAAAAAGTTATATTTTAAAAAGAAATTACCGTTATAGGAATACTCACTTTAAACACAGGGCTATGAAGGCTGACGATGAAAAGAAAAGTCTTTATTTTCTTCTTGGTTATTCTTTTTTGTATTATTGGCTTTTCATATCTTACAAAAAATGAATATTTACCTAATGCAGATGGTGATGAAAGAAGTATTCTCGATATTCCCCATCGATTCATAGAGTATAATGATTTTAAATATCCTCCTTATTTAAGTGATTCATTCAGCTCGGATGTCGTGCGTCGTTATCCACCAATATCTGCTTTTTTTCTCAGGAATATTTTCCATTATTGTTTTGGTTTTTCTGATCAGAAAAGCCGTACCTTTTCTGCAGCTCTTCTATTGTCGACTCTCATGCTTATTATATTAATGATGAGTAAAAAATTTTCATTCAAAAATTACATCTTATTTATTCCATTGATATTGGTGGGGCTTGCTCCTCCTGTTATTGTTGCGGCTCGTACGGTACGTTTCGAGCAGGAAGTCCTTTTCCTCGGCGTTACCGGGACATTGATTTTTCCATGTATGCTTTCTCCGCTTAGCTCGATCAATAAATCAGGACTTATCTGGTTCTTATCCGGATTATTTGTTGCATTGGCTTCGACAACTCATCCATTAGGGATAGTATATTTTATCGGATTAACCGTCAGTATTACTTTGTGGGCGGGATCATGGAAAGATGTCGATGGACTTTCATTCCGTTTCAGAACAATACTGTTTTTTTCCGGGTTAATCATTGGTGCTTTACCAACGATTGTATGGATCGTTAACGGGTGGCATGATTTTTTAAGTTTTTCAAAGTTCACAAAATACATCTACAATACTTTACGTCAGAGAGAGATGGGTGAATGGCTGGCTGGTCTACCGAGATGGAAATGGCTTATACCTGTCGCAGGACCAAATGTAGTATCACATTTAAATTCTCTTGATTGCGGGGCTTTCCCTTTAACGAATTATATATCGGCCTATCGTTATAAGCTTCTTTTCAGTATTGGGTTTTATTGTGAATCATGCATATTATTATTCTTTTTAATTACTATGTTTGTAAAGCGTTATTATAAAAAAAATATTTGGTTATTCGTCAATGCAATCATTGCTGCTTTATTTCTTGTCTCGATATTTGTTTATCCCCATAATTCAACGTATGGGTTGTATATCTCATTCCATATTAATATGACTTTCAGCCTTCTTGTATTATTCCTGTATAGAGAAAACCTGGGTTTAAACAATACTATTTACATGCGCATTCTATTGTCTTGTGTTAGTATGATTATGTGCCTGCTTTGTCTGCATTTTGCTTTTTTCCATGGATCAATACT
>JAJFUH010000124.1 GCA_021372535.1 bacterium | reverse complement strand
CAGATATAATCCGCACGAGGGGAACGACCTTTATCTCGTGTACGACGAAGGATTCAACACCGACCGTGAAAGAGAAATACCGGCGCTCCCTGTCACGAAAAACAGAACGGTGCTCGTTAAATATACTTATACGTTTGTCAGATAACTCCACGCGTGCATTTCTCTTTCCCTATGAAGCAGTTGCCGGAATGACCATGGGAAAGCATACAATGGCTATATGATGACAAACAGGATTTATTGGTTGTTTTACGGAAATTCAGCAGGTCATGAAAAAAAATTCAATTAGTTGCAACTTTTACGGTCTCTGATCTCGTCAAAGTATATGTAAGGGGAATTGAAGAGATAAATCACAACTATGATATATGATCAATGCCATTTTTTCACAAGGATTCATAACAGTACGAGGGAGGCTCGCAATGCGCAGAAAATTCATTCTTTACCCGATCACGTTCATAACGATGCTCTACATGATTTCGTGTGCCGGAGCCGGTGGGGTATGGGCGGATGCCGAGGAAGAATTTCACGAGACCTACAAGCTCTCATCCGGAACACCTGTTTCGGTTTCCAACACGAACGGTGGTATAAAGATAAGCTCCTGGGATAACGATTATGTCGATGTCATTGCGGTGAAAAAATCGAACAGGGGCGAGGATGAGCTCGAAAAAGTCGAAATCAGAGTGACCTCAAACGGCAAACTGAGCATAGAAACGCATTATCTCGAAAACAGGGCGCATGTATCCGTGAGCTACACGATTTCGGTGCCCAGGGCTATCCCTCTGGAAAATATAAAGACTACGAACGGATCGATCGAGATTAATGGAACAACCGGAGATGCGACTGTCAGGTCGACAAACGGAAAGATCGTTATCCGCGATACCGATGGAATCGTTGACGCCCAGACGACAAACGGCAGCATTTCCATAACGGACGCATCCGGTATCCGGCGCGCCAAAACCACAAACGGCAGCGTGGAAGTAACCGCTTCATCCCTTTCCGCCGATGTCGAAATCGGTACGACGAACGGGTCGGTAACGTTTGCCATACCGGAGAATCTGAACGCCGACCTGGACATGAAAACCACAAATGGCAGAATCAAGGCAACCGGTATCCAGATGACAGTCGATGAAATCTCGAAAACTCATGTGAGCGGCAGGCTTGGTTCCGGCGGAAACTCGATCACGCTCAAGACAACGAACGGGAGTATAACCCTCGAAAAATTATAATGAATATTTCCTCCCCAATTATCCGGGTATCATGGGTAATATTTCCTGGTACCCGGACATCGCATATCGTCCTTCCCTACCTACCCGAACCCCTCGTCAAAAACGAGGGGTTTTTTTACGCCACTGCCGACATCACATCGATATGATTCTCCGGACACACTGACCACATCACGAAAAGTATTTGACTACCTTTCGATAGTAATACCATATTAAAGAGGAGCATTCGTGACTGTTTTTTCGATAATGATTATTACGAATAAATACTTGCGAACAGGAGGAATAAAAGCATGGATAAGAACCTCATCACCGGTATCGCCGGCAGCAGGCGAAGGTTTATTAAAAGCATGATGGCCGGGGCCGCGGGATTGACTGCCGGTTTCCCTTTTCCGGACGGGAAATCAGAAGCTGCAACAGTGGAACCCGGCACAAGCCGTGTTTCATTCGTCACGGGGACTGACCGCCGCGATATGATCTACCAGGCGCTGAAACCGCTCGAAAAGGAAATAAAGCAGGCTATCGGCGAAAAACAGGTCATTATCAAGCCCAACAACGTCTATGACAGTGTTCCTCTCTGCGCCACTCATCCCGACTCCATGCGCGGGGTGCTCGATTTTCTCAAGCCGTTTTATAAAAAGCAGGTGATTATAGCCGAATCGACAACCTCCCCCAAGGGTACTCTCTTTACGTTCGAACAGTACAAATATTTTCCGCTCGAAAGCGAATATGGAGTGAAATTTACCGATTTCAACCGTGATATCCCCACAACGCTTACCTGGATTCTCGACAAGGAACTCCATCCTGTCGGAATCAGGGTAATCGATACCTTCCTCGATCCGAACGTGTATTTTATTTCGGTCACACGGCTCAAATCCCATGATATGGTGGTCGCGACGCTTTCGACAAAAAACATGGTCATGGCATCACCGGTAAACAAAGCCCCGGGCGACAATGACAAACCGAAAGTCCATCAGGGCATCAAGGGAATAAACTGGAATCTATTCCAGCTTGCCCGGACTATCCGTCCACAGCTCGCCGTACTCGACGGCATCGAGGGGATGGAAGGCAACGGCCCTGTCGGCGGAACTCCGGTCGACCACGGTGTGGCGCTCGCAAGCACGGACTTTATCGCCGCCGACCGTATCGGTGTCGAGCTCATGGGTATCGATATCGGGGATGTCGGGTATCTCACCTACTGTATCAATGCCGGTTACGGCCAGGGTAACCGTTCGAAAATCGAGATTATCGGCCCCGACCCGTCAAAATATGTCAGGAAATACAGGCTCCATGATACCATCGAAGAGCAGCTGACATGGAAAAAAACCGGATAGAATCCCTTTATCACGGTTCACAGCCTCCCGGTGTACCTGCCGGGAGGCTGGTTTAAATTCATTTAAAAGAGAATGCACAAATGAACAGTATATAGAAAGGAGTCCACGATGCGTGCATCATGTATGATTTCCTGTTTTGTTGCATTTCTTTGCATGGTGTTTCTTTCGTTTCCTGTATGTGCCTCTGTGACCGGGACAGTAACCGATACTTCCGGAAATCCTGTGCCAGGAGCACTTATTACATTCGCCGACGAATCAAATACAGATAACTACTTTTTGGATTATACCGACGATTCCGGGCGCTATGAAATAAATCCTTCGCCCATCTTTGTGGACGAGCAACTTCCATTACCATTCACCCTGCGCCAGAATTATCCTAATCCCTTCAATCCCTCAACAACGATACCATTCTCACTGTCATCGCCGGGAAACGTGAAGCTCATTGTCTACAATGTTATGGGCCAGCATGTAAAAACGCTTGTTGACGGTTTCCGTTCGGCGGGGATGCATTCTGTTGTATGGGATGGTAGAAGCGCTGAAGGAAAAGGCCTCGCATCCGGTATATACCTGTACCGACTTACTTATGGCGATCAGAGCGAATCGAGGAAGATGCTTCTCCTCGATGGCGGCGGTTTAGGGATAATAATCGATGTCACGCATGGTGCATTTTTTAAATCGGAATCAACCGCGAATAAAACAAGCGAGTCGTTTTTTACCGTAACCGTGATCAAGGGTGGGTATTTTGATTTTGAAAAGAAAAATATAAACATTGACGCGATATCGACCTACGATATAACAATGACTGTTTGCGAATCGATATATAATTCTGACACATCAGATACGAATGGGCAAATCAGCATCACAAATTACGAAGGAGCAACAGCTTCGATCACGATAAAAAATGCTGCCGATGAACCTGTTGAAAGCGTCAAGGTATATACTCTCAGCAATACATTTGGAACTACAATAATCTGTTATGATCCGATAGGTGAATATTTTGGGACTATAACACATATACCATCAAATTCAGAAAAACCTGCACCAATTATAATGTGGGATTTTGGGAATTATACAGGCGAGATTAAAATTATAAATACGAAAGTCTCACCCGATAAAGTTTATACAGATACCATTACTGGTGATGTTGCAGATCAAATTTGGAAAAGTTTGCAAGAGCTGCCGGAAAAAGAGCCGTTTTGGAAACAGTACGGAGCAAAAACATATGATGGGTGGGATAAAATAACGATGGTTATTGAGGTTATTAAGACAGGTACACTCAGCAATCCGGCCGGAATAATCCTTAAAACAACTGTTGGTGAAATCCTCAAAGAAATAACAAAACCTGAATATGAAAAATTAATAGCACGAATAAATACTCAGGATAACTTTGCAATAGTTATGAATGACAGAACGCTACCACCTGTGGGTAATATCATTGGGCGTATTACCTCGCATGAGGGTAATGTAGGAATCTATGATGTTGAAGTTTCTTTGACAGGTCAATTTTCCCAGATAATTGATCCGGTGAAGTCGCTATGGAATGGTTATTACTATATTTCTAATTTATCATCAGGCTCGTATACAGTTAATGCACAACCGACAGGTATGCTGACTATATCGGTTTATCAACCGGAATACTTATATGGCAGAGAAGGGCAGGATCTGTTGGTTGGCAATGTTTTTATAAGTGGTTATGAAAAAGCAAGTATACCCGTACAGGTCAAATCAAGCCAAACTTCACAGGTTGATTTTTCACTTGATTACAAATGGATAAAAAATCTTGCGCCAGCGCTGAAGTATCGAAAAGCAGGCGAAACGGTATTTCAAGAAACACTTATGGTATTGTCAAATTGAAACCTTTGAAATAATCTGAACTCAGTAATAGTGGTAATTCCCGGTAATAATTTTTA
>JAJFUH010000123.1 GCA_021372535.1 bacterium | reverse complement strand
CGGATATTGAAAAGTGTGAATACCATTCTTGACTTCAAATTATTTTTATTGTAAATTATATATCTTATTTATGATGAGAATTTTCATGGGGAAAGTCCTGAAAAAATATAGTGAACATAATGTTATATTATCGTTGAACCTGTTGAAACTATATTGTTTAACCTTTCATACACGTATAAACAAGGAGTAAGCATGAGTCGCAGAATGATAACCATAGACGGTAATACTGCCGTGGCAAATGTTGCCCACGCAACCAATGAGGTCATTGCCATTTACCCCATCACTCCCTCGTCCGGCATGGGGGAGGAGTCTGATGAACGGAGCGCAAAAGGGCTGAAAAACATCTGGGGCACTATACCCCATGTTGCGGAAATGCAGTCCGAAGGCGGAGCTGCTGGAGCTGTGCATGGCGCCCTTTCAACCGGTGCGCTGAGCACGACATTCACTGCCTCCCAGGGGCTGCTCCTCATGATTCCGAATATGTTTAAAATTGCGGGAGAGCTTACCCCGACTGTCTTCCATGTGTCCGCCCGCGCCCTTGCGAGTCATGCGTTGTCCATTTTCGGCGACCATTCCGATGTCATGGCGGTCCGCTCCACCGGTTTCGGTCTGATTGCTTCGGGGAGTGTTCAGGAGGCGCATGATTTCGCTCTCATCACCCAGGCTGCGACGCTCGAATCACGTATTCCTTTTATCCATTTCTTCGATGGGTTCCGTACCACACACGAAGTTGCAAAGATCGAAGAGCTTACCTTTGATGACATGCGGGCCATGATCGATGACAGGTTTGTCATGGAACACCGGGGCCGTGCGCTGACACCCGACAGACCCACCATGAAGGGTACCGCCCAGAACCCCGATGTTTTCTTCCAGGGCCGTGAAACAGGCAATAAATACTACAATGCCGCACCTGCAATCGTTCAGAAATGCATGGATAAATTCGCCAAACTGACAGGCCGTCAGTATAAATTATTCGAATATTATGGCGCCCCGGATGCCGAGCGGGTGATTATCACCATGGCATCCTCGACCGAAACCGTGCACGAGACCGTCGACTACCTCGTTTCAAAAGGCGAAAAAGTCGGGCTCATCAAGGCACGGCTTTACCGGCCCTTTGACTCGAAAGCGCTTGTGGATGCGCTTCCGGCTACAGTCAAGTCAATCGCCTGCCTCGACAGGACCAAGGAGCCCGGCGCCATCGGCGAACCGCTCTACATCGATGTACGGACCGCGCTGGGCGAGGTTATGAGCACAGGCGAATGTCACATCAAGAAATATCCGAAGATTGTCGGCGGCCGCTATGGCCTCGGATCGAAGGATTTCACCCCGTCGATGGTAAAGGCGGTATTCGACAACCTCTCGCTCGAAAAGCCGAAAAACCACTTCACGGTCGGTATCACCGATGATGTCACGGGTACGAGCCTCGATTACGATCCCTCCTTCAGTATCGTGGAAAAGGGTTTTAATGCCATGTTTTATGGCCTCGGCGCGGATGGCACAGTCGGGGCAAACAAGAATACCATCAAGATCATCGGTGAAAGCACCAACAATTATGCACAGGGATACTTCGTGTATGACTCCAGGAAAGCGGGAACCATCACGACATCCCATGTCCGGTTCGGTCCGATGATCATCCGCAAGCCTTACCTGATCGACCATGCAAACTTTGTGGCATGTCACAACTTTTCTTTCCTCGAAAAATATGAAATGCTCGATACTATCGTCGAGGGCGGTACGTTCCTCCTCAACAGCCCGTATGGTCCCGATGAGGTATGGGACAAGCTGCCTGTCGAGGTCCAGCAGAAGATCATCGGGAAGAAACTCAAATTCTGGGTGGTGGACGGTGTTGATCTCGGTATGAAGCTCGGTCTCGGCGCCCGTATCAATATGATCATGCAGACGGCTTTCTTTGTGATTTCCCAGGTTATTCCCGAAGAGGAAGCCATTACGTTGATCAAGGAAGCCATCAAGAAGACCTACGGTAAAAAGGGTGAAAAAGTCGTCCAGATGAACTATAAGGCGGTCGATACGGCAAAGGAAAACGTTTTCCGTGTCAAGTATCCCGACAAGGTAACCTCGACGGTCAAAAGACCGCCGATTGTACCGCTCCATGCTCCGGAATTCGTCCAGAAGGTTACCGCGGCAATCATCAGCGGCAACGGGGATACCCTTCCGGTCAGTGCAATGCCGGTGGATGGCACATTCCCCACGGCAACAACACAGTACGAAAAGCGCAACATTGCCGTGCAGATTCCCGAGTGGGATGTCGACACCTGTATTCAGTGCGGACAGTGTTCGCTTGTCTGTCCTCACGCCGCTATCAGGATCAAGGCATATGATCCGGCAGTACTTTCAAAAGCCCCGGCTGATTTCAAGTCCGCCGAAGCAAAGGGGCCGCAGTTCAAAGGCATGAAATTCACCGTGCAGGTGGCGCCCGAGGACTGTACTGGCTGCGGTCTGTGCGTATGGAACTGCCCGGCTGCCCAGAAGGATGCCGATGGCAACAAAACCGACCGTAAGGCAATCAACATGGTCAGTCAGTTCGAAATCAGAAAACGCGAGGCCGATAATTTCGATTTCTTCCTCGATATTCCCGAAACCGACCCGTCCCACTACAAACGCGATACGGTCAAGGGAAGCCAGCTTATTCGTCCGCTCTTCGAGTTTTCAGGAGCCTGTGCGGGATGCGGTGAGACACCGTATGTCAAGCTCATGTCCCAGTTATTCGGCGATCACGTTATCATTGCCAACGCAACGGGGTGCTCGTCGATTTACGGCGGCAATCTTCCCACGACGCCTTATGCAAAACGCGCGGACGGAAGAGGACCGGCATGGTCGAACTCACTCTTCGAGGACAACGCCGAGTTCGGTTTCGGCTACCGTCTCACACTCGACAAATTCAAAGAACAGGCTGGTGAATATCTCCAGAAAGCGGTCGAGGAAGGTCTGGTCGACAAGGCAATCGCGGACAGGATTACCGGACAGGATCAGTCCTCTCAGGAGGGTATCGAAGCCCAGCGTGCCCATGTCGATGAGCTCCGTAAGGCCCTCGAACCGAAAAAGGACAGCAGTTCCACCGCCGCTCAGCTCACGAACCTCGCAGATTACCTCGTGAGGAAATCGGTATGGGTACTCGGTGGAGACGGCTGGGCATACGATATCGGGTATGGCGGACTCGATCACGTGGTGGCAAGCGGCCGCAATGTGAACATCCTCGTGCTCGATACCGAGGTGTACTCCAATACCGGCGGACAGATGTCCAAATCAACACCGCGTGGAGCAACCGCAAAGTTTGCCGCATCAGGAAAGCCGATGGCTAAGAAGGACTTGGGCATGATGGCCATGATATACGGCAATGTCTATGTAGCCAAGGTATCCATGGGCGCCAATCCCAACCAGGTGGTGCGGGCGTTCGCAGAAGCTGATTCCTATGACGGCCCGTCGCTCATCATTGCCTACTCGCACTGTATCAACCATGGCATCAACATGACCGAAGGACTCAACGAGCAGAAGAAAGCGGTGGCATCAGGTCACTGGCCGCTTTACCGGTTCGACCCGCGTCTTGCCGATGAAGGGAAGAATCCGCTCCAGATAGATTCCAAGGAACCGACGATTTCCTTTGCTGACTATGCGTTCGGCGAGAACCGTTACATGGTGCTCAAGAAGATGAATCCCGCTCATGCAGAGGAACTTTCGAAACTCGCACAGAAGGATGTCGACCAGTCACAGCGTATGTATCGCAGTCTTGCGGCGGTTCCGTACGAGAAAAAGGAGTAACACAAAAAATCATGAGACAGGATTGACAGGATGTTTTTTATTATTTGTTTTATCTTGTTAATCATGTAAATCATGTCTAAATAAAAAGAACGGGAGGCTGAACAGAGCTTCCCGTTTTTGTTTAAAAAGAAAAGAATATGAGACAGGATTAACAAGATTGACAAGATTGTTTTTTTATTATTTAATCCTGTAAATCATGTCAAAAATAAAAAGAGTGTGAGGAACAGGTCAATATTTATTCCAATACATGGATGTTTTTTCTTTTACAAATCGACTTGAGGACATCAGGCCAGACTGTGGTGCTCACCTCGCCGATGTGAGCGGTCCTTAACAGATACATGAATGTACGTGACTGACCGATGCCGCCTCCAATACTTATTGGTATCTCATCATTGAGTATCGCCTGGTGGTAGGGCAACTTTAAAAAATCTTCCTGTCCGGCCTCTTTGAGCTGCTGCACCATGGTCTCTTTCGTCACACGGATACCCATGGATGTCAGTTCATGACGACGTTTCGTCACCGGATTCCAGACCAGGATATCGCCGTTGAGTCCATGAAGCTGCCTTCCGTTCTTTTTAATCGTTGGGGTGATCCAGTCATCATAATCCGCTGCTCGCATCTCATGGGGATATCCGTCTTCCAGGACATAGCCGATGCCGATGATAAAGATTGCCGGATGCACCTCCTGGATCATTTTTGACTCCCGCTGTTTGCGGGTAAAGTCCGGATAGCGTTCCAGGATTTCCTCCGCATGAAAAAATTTCAACTTTTTTGGTATATCCGGATATTTATCGGTATTGAGTCCGGGGAAGTCTTTCTTGACCATCTGACCTGCCTCATAGATAACCATCCAGATTCTCTCGACGACATCCCGCAGAAAATCCAGATTACGCATATCCTTAGTGATAACCCGTTCCCAATCCCATTGATCAACATAGGCGCTATGGTCATGGTCCAGGAAATAGTCCTTTCTGACTGCCCTCATATCCGTGCAGATTCCTTCGCCCACTTCACAGCCGAACTGTTTCAGGGCCATCCGTTTCCATTTTGTGGCCGCCTGGACCACCTGAGTCTCGATTCTTTTTTCAAGACCGAGCCCACAAGGAAATTCAACAGGCGTGCGTGATCCATCACGGTCAAGGTAATCATTGACACCGCTCTCCTTGGTTACGATGAGCGGTACCTGAACCATAAAAAGGTTGAGTTCTCTGCACAGGTTCTCTTCAATAAAATTTTTTATCTTGTATAGTGCCTTCATTCTCTCCTTGGGGCCCAACAACGCCTCATAATTGTGAGGCAGAATTTTATCCACCTCTTCATAAGTGCTGATGCCCGGTCCTGCCAGATCCATTTTCTTGTCAGCCAACATATACCTCCTGTGTTGTGGATATTATTACTTCGGCGAATAGATAATGATACAAAGAAAATAAATAGATGCCGAAACGAGTTCGGCATGATGTTCACTGTATGTCAACTGGCGTAATATTATGTGTAAAGCGGTGCCGCATGTGAAGGCACTGACCCTGAAAATGTGATTATCTTTAGGTTTCGATTATCAGGGATATATTCTATAGAGCATTCTGGGGAATAAAATAGCCTCTCTTACATGAGATATTCCTGCTATCCAGCTTACAGTCCGTTCTATCCCAATCCCAAATCCCGAATGAGGCACCGAACCGTATTTCCGGAGGTCCACATACCAGCGGTAAGGTTCTATTGGTATATTGAATTGTTCCATTCTCTCTAACAGTTTATCATAATCATCCTCACGCTGACTGCCCCCTATTATCTCTCCATAACCTTCGGAAGCAATTAAGTCCGCGCATTTGACCCGTTCCGGATTCTGAGGGTCTTCTTTCATATAAAAAGCTTTGATCTTTTTGGGATAGTTCATTACAAATACCGGCTTACCGAAATGCTGGCTGATGGACGTTTCCTCGTCTCCACCGATATCATCGCCCATCTGAATGGGATTTCCCATCCCTTGCAGTATTTTGATTGCATCATCATACATGGTTCGGGCAAACGGAGCGTTAACCACCTGTTCCAATCCGGCGGTATCGCGCTCAAGTACTTTTAATTCTTCCCTGCAATTCTCAAGACAACTGCCGATAATATATTGAACAAGCCGTTCCTGCAGGGCAATGTTGTCATCATTATCATAATAAGCTTCTTCGGCTTCAGCCATCCAAAACTCTGAAAGATGGCGGCGTGTTTTAGATTTCTCAGCACGGAAAGTCGGGCCGAAATTATACACCAGTCCATGGGAAAATATTGCTGCTTCCAGATAGAGCTGCCCGGTTTGAGCCAGATATGCCGTTCCTAAATCATAATACTGCGTCGCAAATAAATTTGATGCTCCCTCAGCAGCAGTAGCCGTTAAGATAGGAGTATCGGTGCGAATAAAGTTATTATCGAAGAAAAAATCCACTACGGCTTTTTCCGCCATATTCCGGATACGATGCAATGCCCTCTGTTTGCTGGACCGGAGCCATAGATGACGGTTCTCCATTAAAAATGCGGTGCCGTGTTCTTTGGGCGTTATCGGGTAATCGGCAGCATTCTGTACCTGTTCCAGAGATACCACTGCAAGTTCATATCCCGATGGGGCTCGTTTATCTTCACGAACTATGCCGGTTACTATCAATGATGATTCCTGAGTTATTCTATCGGCTGCAGAAAATGTCTCTTCATCTACATCATTCCTGGACAACACTCCCTGAATAAATCCGGTGCCGTCACGCAATTGTAAAAAATGAATTTTACCTGAAGAGCGCTTAGTGTATAACCAACCTTTAATACATACTGTTTGCCCGGAATATCGTCCCACGGAACTGATATATACCCATGGTATGCTCATACCTTCTCCCTTATTATTAACTATTGATGTTCATATAAGGATTATGTGATTTCTTCGAACGTTGTATGCACTTTTCCAAATAATCGATATTCTCCAAATTAAAATCATGGGAGCACATAAATTCCTGTAATCCCTGTATGAATAAATATTACGTACTCCAATTTCTTTTTACAAGAATTTTCTGTCTGCTTTTCGCTTCGCTTCACTTCATAGTTCATATGTTCGATAAAGGAATACAGGTAAAAAGGAAAGAGTATACAAAACAGGATTTGCATGATTTTTATTCTTTTAAAAATACATCATGTCAATCATGGTGTGAAATACAGTTCAGGAGTAGTCGGCTTATTAATATCACTGTCCGTAATCGCACATCTATTGTTTCGGAAACGGACAGTAAAAAGTAACCGGCACTTTATGTGCGATTAGTCTATATGCTTATTTTCAAATAAATTATTAATTTTGGAACGATTTTTTATGTTCATTGTCAGAGTAAGAAAGATTACCGTCGTAAATTATGGTCAAATTATCATTGTTTTTTTTATTAAGTATGTTATATTTTTATTATGGATGAATATGTAATAAGGTTTCTCAGAAAGGAAGGCTGGTCATGAGTAAATTTTATTCTCTTACACTAACGATGGTATTCATTTCCTTATCCGCTTCTCTGGCCGCGGAACAGGCCGAAGTATCGGCCGATATATTTCTGAGCAATCTGTCACCCGGTAATATCATGATGGTGGCGGGAAAAAAGGCGGACGACAAGATCGGGCTTTCCGTGGCGTCGGGGGATATCAACGGTGATGGCTTCGACGATGCTATAATCGGGGCAACGGAAGTTTCAATCGGCACGAAGTATAAAGCCGGGGAAACGTATGTCATTTTTGGTTCGAACAACATGTCATCAAAGACGATTCTCGATCTCGCGGAAAATCCCTCCGGAGTGTTGACAATCGAGGGAGCGAACGAGGGGGACCTGCTGGGAAGCTGGGTTCAGGCAGCCGACATGAACAACGACGGGTATGATGATCTTATTATTCCGGCGATGCAGGCCGACCCGATTGGTCGCAACAGTGCGGGGAAAGTATATATCATTTTCGGCTCGGCGCAGATTTCTGCATTAAGTAAGATCAATGTGTCCTCTTATAATGGTCCAATGGTTGTCGTTTCGGGAGAAGCGGATGGGGATAACCTGGGATTTCTGGGTTCGAAGGGCGATTTGAATGGCGACGGCTTCGAGGATGCCATCCTCAAAGCCTATCTTGCCGATCCTCTGGGGAGGGTCGATGCCGGTACTACATATGTCGTCTTCGGTTCGAAAGACCTTCCGGATCACAGCGATATTGACCTGGTCGGAACTCCTGACGGGGTATTGAAAGTCTTTGGAATCGGTTCTATCGATAATTACAGCGACAGCGCACCATGGGCTACAGGTTCGGGGGATTTGAACGGCGACGGCTTCGACGAGCTGCTCATCGGTTCCCGTGTGGCAGACCCCGATGGCATGCAGGGGGCCGGGGAAACGTATGTGATCTTTGGCTCGTCAACCATTTCGACAGTGCACGAGATCGACCTCCGTGATCCTGTCACGGGGATGCTGCGGATTCCCGGGGCACATTCCGATGATCAGGCCGGGAATATCGTGATTTCCGGCGATGTCAACCATGACGGGTATGATGATGTTATCATCAGCGCCATCGGCAGCGGGAAACTGTATATAGTTTATGGGGAGCTAAATATTTCCTCGCATGAAAAAATTCCACTCGATCCTTTGGTTACCGCTTTCACAACGGTTTACGGAGAAGGGATCGGCACCAGTTTATGTCCCTCCATAGGTGACATGAATGGAGACAGTATAGATGATATTGTCATGGGCGCCGCGTGGGCCGGAGCCGGAGGAGCATTGTATATTATTTTTGGCAGTACGGATTTACATACGGTTCAGCATATCAGTGTTACGGATTCCCGGCGGGATGTAATAAAAATTTATACCGAAAGTCCAAGCGAGTATGTCGGATTCAGGACAGGATGCGGTGATTTGAATGGCGATGGCTTTGCCGATGCTTTTACGGGCGCACACATGGCATGCCCCTATGGAAGAGAGTATGCGGGCAAGGCATATATTGTCTGGGGAAGAAATAAGTGGGTATCACAGGGTAATAGCGAATCGACGTCCCATTTCGCATTTATGGCAAACACGGGAAACAATGCGCTGGTGTTGATTCCGTCTGACAGAATACCTGTAGTGAACGGAACTCCGATTGGTAACGGCGATGAAATCGGTGTATTCACTCCGGGTGGTTTATGCGCCGGCGCGGGAATCTGGTCCGGTGATAATCTTGCGGTCACTGTCTGGGGTGATGACGGGTATGCCGAAGGTGTCAACGGATTCATGGTCGGGGAACTCTATCGTTTTAAAATCTGGGATGTCTCGGAGAAAAAAGAGTATGTCGTTACTCCGGTATTCGAAAGCGGCCCTGAAACCTACCAGGTCGATGGGATTTCCGTTCTGAAATCCCTCGAAACGACTGTTGCGCAATGCACGATTCAGCTTTCCGATGGGTGGAATCTCGTTTCTTTTCCGGTCATTTTGAACGAGAAAAATGTGAAAAAGATTTTTGAAAATGTCTCGGATAATGTGGTTTGTGTTAAAAACGGAAAAGGGCAGGCGTATCTTCCTTCATATGCCATCGATCAGATCGGTGAATGTGTTATCTCCGACGGTTACCAGGTGTTTATGAAAGAAAGCGGCGAGCTTGTTTTATCCGGATGGGAAGTTTTTACACCGGATGTGGCCTATAATCTCACGAAAAACTGGAACCTTATCAGCTATGTCGGATCGGACGGGCTTAATCCATCGATTGCGTTCAGCTCGCTCAATGACACCAAGATTATCGTTAAAAACGGCTCCGGAAAAGTATTCTGGCCTGAATTCGCCATCGATCAGATCGGCACGATGCACAGCGGGGAAGGATACTGGGTATATGTCCAGAAACCCGCAGTATTCACGTACAGTAACGCCGGAGAAAAGCAGAAGAGCGAATTTCTGGCTCCCGCGTACTTCGTTCCTGTCGAGAATACGGGGAATAACGCGACAATTCTGCTCAGGCACGATACCAATCCGGTCGTAAACGGACAGCCGTTATCCACCGGCGATGAAATCGGGGTGTTTTCTCCCGATGGAATCTGTGTGGGCGTGGGGGTCTGGAATGAGAACAACAATCTTGCGATTACCGTCTGGGGCGATAATGACCAGACAACGGTGAAAGACGGGATCATTCCGGGGGAAACCTGCCAGTTCGTTTTCTGGGATAAGTCTTCCGGGGAAACATATGACGTTTACACTTCTTTCACTTCGGGAAACGGTACATACAATCCGAACGGAATCTCGGTCATAGGCATATTCGCGGCCGGAGAAATAACGGCGGTGGATGAATCCGTGAATCCCAAGCAGTTCTCCCTGTTCCAGAATTACCCGAATCCGTTCAATCCGGTCACGACGATAACCTTTTCTCTCCCCGGAGAGTGCGGAATCTCGCTCAAAGTGTACAATGCCGTGGGCGAAGAAATCGCCGAACTGGCTGATGGTTATTATTCGGCCGGAATCCACTCACTTAAGTGGGACGCCGGTCAATATGCGAGCGGGATATATTTCTGCAGGCTCATCGCGGGGAACAATGTTGACATAAAAAGGATGATGCTCGTGAAATAGCATCGGTGCACGGGCGTGGTCATATATCCCGGATTATTACTATCTTTGACATAAAAATGATATATTGCGTCGGCGAATAAATATTATAATCCTGTGGATTTTTAAAGATGCCCCCTTCCTGTCCTGCGGACATCCTTCCCCCAACTGGGGGCAGGAAAAAAGCACGGTAGAATGGGCGCTTGCCCCCAATGGGGGACACGGAGAGAAGCGGAGAGCCGCGAAGCGAAAGTGGCGCGTCAGCGCCGAAAGGGGGCTTCCCAAACAAAACAGTAATAAATGATGTCACTGTTTAATCACCGGAACAATATAAAATTCAAATCCGCGAAAATCCGCGTTCTATCAATTTCATGATCAGATGGTATGTATCAGGCATCGGTATTCTTTGCCAGCGCCCGTATCATGTCGCCGAAACCAGTCCAGGAAGAATCGGGCCGGATTTTCATCATGGGGTCGATACCGCACACGAACCTGATATTGATATTGATCAGGCAGAAAAGAAGCATCAGCAGTGTGAACGGATTCCTCGACTGTACCTCGCTTGTCATCAGTATCCTGCCGAACATGCCCTCATACTTCTTAAAGAGCCGCGGGACATGGTAGAAATACCGGTCCATTGACTCCACCGACAGGTGAGCTTTCTCTATCAGTTTTGCCAGCGATTGTGTCCTGAAATCGAAGAGATGGGTTGTATTAAGGTACTGAAACAGCTCTTCCTTTCTGCATTCGCTGCCCAGCGGCGCCTGGGGAAGCTCAATGAACACGATCCCGCCCGGTTTCAGGAGTGTTTTGCAGTGCTCCAGTACCCTGAGCGGGTCGGGCATGTGTTCGAGAACGTGCGAAAATATAATAAGATCGAATCGACAGCGATCCGGATGTATTTCAAAGATGTCTTTCGGTTCGAGTTCGATCCGATATTTTTCACGCGCCTTCTTTATTGAAAACTCGCTGTATTCCAGCCCCTTTACCTTCCAGCCGTTTTGTTTGTAGAGCGCGATGAGCGAGCCATCGGAACTGCCGATTTCCATCATTTCTTTCCCGCCGGCCGGGCCGGTATGGCGCCCGATATACTGGTACTGGCTCAATGCCCGCATTTTTGAAAACCATGAACGGAGCGCATAGGAAACGGCGCTTCTCTGCTGTGTCGAATAATATTCCTTCGCGTAATAGTCACGGATAAGCTCCCCGGAAGGCTGGCTGGGAAGAAAATACAGCTCGCATGAAACGCAGAAGTAAACGTCGAACGGTTGCCCGAAGACGGTGTTTTCCATGATCGGCCGCGAAAAAACTGTCTCCCCGCATATCGGGCATCCGGGATGTTCTTTTATTGTTTCCGTACCCATTGTTCAAAGGCGCCTTTTCCGGTGAGCTTGTCTTTTGTTCCAGTATGCATTGTTCATGGTGACGGTGGTGTCATAAATATAACGGGTATATGACCTGACGGTACATTTTTATTGATACAGGCCGTAAAAAAGGTGCATGCAGAACCGGTCATCAAGGGCGACGTGTAATAATATTCTTTTTCGTCGACTGCTTAACTATCAGTTGAAATCACCCCGGAAATTGTGTAAATTTTCTGTCGGGGAATTATTATGAATGATGTATCGATAATTTTTCCGCGAAGTTAATAAAATTAATAATATATTATTTATTAAACAGTAAGTGACACTCAGAACTTCACATTTTCAAATTTATCCATGTGAATCCGCTCAATCCGCGTAAATCCGTGTTCTATTGAATCGTGCGAATAGATACGGTCGATAAACCACAGCTATTCTGCAAGGGGGGTGTGCAGTGAAACGGCGGCTCAAGATTTTTGCCGGTCTTTCGAATCAGGGACTTGCAAAAGAGATCTGTTCCTGTCTCTCCATCGATCTCGGCAAGATGAGCTATAAAAAATTTACGAACGATAATATCAAGGTGCGGATTGAAGAAAGCGTCCGCGAGGACGATGTTTTTGTTATTCAGTCCGGTTACCCCGATACGAACGAAGCGCTCATGGAACTCCTCATCATCATCGATGCGCTGAAGTATGCGTCCGCCTCACGGATTACCGCGGTGATGCCGTACTATCCCTATGTCCGCTCCGATAAAAAGGACGAGCCCCGTATTTCCATAACCGCGCGTCTCGTCGCCGATCTGCTCGAAACCGCCGGCGCCAACCGTATCCTGAGCATGGACCTTCATGCGCCCCAGATCGGCGGATTCGGTCGTATCCCTGTCGACCAGCTTCAGATAAAACACATGATGTGTAATTACATAAGTTCCAAAAAACTCAAAAATTACGTGATAACCGCACCCGATGTGGGATCGGCAAAACGCGCCGAGGGATATGCACGCCGTCTCGATGTGCCCATGGTTATTCTCGATAAGCGGCGGTACAGCGATAATGAAAAAGCCAAGGTGCTCCGTATCATCGGGGAGGTCGATAACAGGGATTGTTTCCTTATCGATGACGAGGTCAGCACCGGAGGCTCGATGATCGAAGCATGCCGGACGCTCAAGGAGAACGGGGCGAATGACATCTATGCCGGCTGCACTCATGGTGTTCTCTGCGACAACGCATGCGAGCGGATCGATGAATCCGATATCAAGGAGTTTGTCACCACGAACACCATTGATCAGACCCGGTTCTGTAATTACAAGAAAATTCATGTGTTGAGTGTTGCCCGGCTGTTCGGCGACGCTATTGCGGCCATACACATGGGCACATCGGTATCGAAGCTCTTTCTGTAGCGGCAGGGGAACCGTTACCCTTTTCCCGAACGCCGCGAACGATACCGTTTCGGCAGCTGTTTTTGGGGATAATCCGGTGTAATTGAATAGTCAGATAAAGATTATATGTATCAGGCAATCAGCTATTCTATATAATTCATACACTTAAATACAAATCCGCCCGATCCGCGTAAATCCGCCTTCTATTAAATGTATACTGTGATCGGGTTAAACGGATGCCCAAATCGAGGTACAATCACATGCACAGAATCCTCATCATCAACGGGCCGAATCTCAATCTCCTCGGAACACGCGAACGCTCGGTATACGGCGATACGACCCTTGAAGCGATCACGAGCGAGGCAGTACGGTTTGGAAGCTCCATCGGATTCGAGGTGGAAGCCTTTCAGTCCAACAGTGAAGGCGCTCTTATCGATGCTGTTCACCATGCTCCCTCACGGTTTGAGGGGGTAGTGATCAACCCGGGCGCGTTCACCCACTACAGCATCGCGGTCCGGGACGCCATCGCGGCTGTTGCCATTCCCTTTGTCGAGGTTCACCTGTCAAACATCCATAACCGTGAGGAATTCCGCCGCATTTCGGTGATTGCTCCCGTGTGCGCCGGACAGATAAGCGGTTTCGGCCCCTTTTCGTACATTCTCGGAATAGAGGCTCTGCGGCGACTGCTTGATAAGTGAAAAATGCCGGAAATAGCCACTTCTGATATAACTTATTGTATTACAAATATTTATTATTATTCCCGCCCTGTCGGTTCCGTTTCGTGAATACGTATGAGAAAAAATATTGAAAAAGCGCTTGAAAAATCGGCATTTTTATTGCGCTCAGCAGTATAATGTGGTATTATACGGCAAAATGACAGTATCTTGTGTAGTAATCATTTACATGCATGATAAAAATTACTGATAATATGGGTATACATTGTCGGGAGTCATCACGCAGTAATGAAATATTACGCCGACAATAAAAAAGCTCACTTTTTTGTCGTCGGGGCGTGAAAAAGATACTTATTCTCCGTCCTCTTCAACGTACTTACAGAGAAAACCGGTAGTGTTTCGGGAGGTGTTTTGGAAAGAGCGCTCATAACCACCGATATCCCCGTTGTACCTCTCTATGCCCACGGCAAGGTTCGTGATGTGTATGATCTGGGTGACGAGCTGCTTATCGTGGCAACCGACCGGATCAGCGCATTTGACTGCATCATGCCCAACGGAATCCCCGGCAAGGGAAAGATACTCACCGAGATGTCTCTTTTCTGGTTCGATTATGTAAGCGATGTGGTTCCCAATCATCTCGTAAGCGCCCGGTTCGGGGATTTTCCCGGTGTTCTCGAACCCTATCGCGACCAGCTCGAGGGACGTTCCATGCTCGTCAGAAAGGCACAGCGTTTCGATGTGGAATGTATCGTCCGGGGATACCTGTCGGGCAGCGGATGGAAGGAGTACCGTGAAACGCAGGCAATCTGCGGTATCAAGCTTCCCTCAGGGCTCAGGGAGTCGGAAAAACTCCCCGAAAATATCTTCACTCCGTCGACCAAGGCCGAATCGGGACATGATATCAATGTGAGCTTCGATGTCATAGCAGGCATGATAGGTCGAAAGCAGGCGGATGAAATCCGCGATCTGACCCTCGGGGTGTATGAAAAAGCACGGGCGTATGCTGCGACGAAAAACATCATAATCGCCGACACGAAATTCGAGTTCGGGAGCGTGGACGGCCGCACGATACTGATCGACGAGATTCTGTCACCTGATTCGTCACGGTTCTGGCCGGCACTTGAATACGAGCCCGGCAGATCGCAGCGGTCGTTCGACAAGCAGTTTGTGAGGGATTATCTGGAAGGTCTCGACTGGGACAAGACTCCGCCTGCTCCGCCGCTTCCCGAAAATATTGTTGAAAAGACTATCGAGAAGTACCGCGAGGTACGGAATCTCCTGTTAAATGACTGAATGCGGATGTATGAAACAGCACCAGGGGGGCATTTGCAATGAAAGTGAAACGAGCGCTTGTCAGCGTATCGGATAAAACAGGTATCGTGGAATTTGCTCAGACGCTGGCCGGTCTCGGCGTGGAGATCATATCGACCGGCGGCACCGCCCGGACACTCCGCGAGGCGGGAGTATCGGTGACGGCTATCGACCAGGTGACGGGGTTTCCCGAAATCCTCGACGGCCGTGTGAAAACGCTTCATCCGAAGGTTCACGGCGCCCTGCTCGCTGTCCGTGACTCCGAGGATCATATTCGCCAGCTCAAAGAGAACGGCATCGGTTTCATCGATCTCGTGGTCGTCAATCTCTACCCGTTTGAAAAAACCGTGGCCCGTGATGATGTCACCATCGATGATGCCATCGAGAATATCGATATAGGCGGGCCGACCATGCTGCGGAGCGCCGCCAAAAACAACCGCTATGTGGGCGCGGTGACCGATCCCCGCGATTACGGGCTCGTGCTCGATGAATTGAAAGCGCAGGGGGAACTGTCGGATAAAACGCGGCAGTATCTTGCGGCAAAGGTGTTCCGTCATACCGCCGATTATGATGCGGCGATCGATCGTTTCCTTTCGGAGCGTTTCCTGGGCGAACATATACTCAGGTTGAAGTACACCGGCGGGACAGCGCTCCGTTACGGTGAAAACTGGCACCAGAAAGCCATGTTTTTCAGGGAGGAGGGATTAACCTGTCCGACCCTTGCCGATGCCGAGCAGGTTTGGGGCAAGCAGCTCTCGTACAATAACTATGTCGACATGACCGGTGCGGTCATGGCGGTCAAGGATTGCGCTCCGGCCCCTGCGGTCTCGGTTATCAAGCATACCAATCCCTGCGGTCTCGCCACGGGGAGAACGGTTGCATCGGCGCTCAGCGCGGCGTGGGACGGCGACCGTATAAGCGCGTTCGGATCGGTCATCGCCTGTACCGTACCGTTCGATGCGGAAGCGGCCGGTTTCCTGAAGGGTAAGATGGTCGAGAGCATCATTGCCCCGGATTTTACCCCCGAGGCGCTCGATGAGCTCCGCAGGAAGAAGAACATCATGCTGGTCAGGCTCGATGTCGCCGGAATCGGAAATCCGGATACACCGGCATTAAGGCAGGTGCTTGGCGGCATGCTCCGGCAGGACCCCGACCGTGAGCTGTGGGAAAAGTGGGAAGTGGTGACAAAAGCCGGTTTCCCCGGTTCATTGCAAGAGCTTGCAAAATTTTCCATGATCGCCTGCAAGAACACGAAATCGAATGCGATTGTCCTGTGCGAGGAATATGAGCCGGGCTTTTATCATGTGCTCGGCATGGGTGCGGGACAGCCGAACCGTGTCGACAGCCTGCGTAAACTCGCCGCTACAAAAGCCCGGGAAAACCTCGAGCACGCGTTCGATGAACAGGCTCCGGGAGGCGACCGCGAACAGTGGATTCAGGCCAGGCTGGCAGCATCGGTGCTGGCTTCAGATGCGTTTTTCCCCTTTGATGACACCGTACGCGAGGCGGCTGCCCTCGGCGTCCGCTATATTATCCAGCCCGGCGGGTCTGTCAGGGATGATGAGGTTATTGCCGCTGCCGATGAGCTCGGCGTGGCTATGGTATTTACCGGAATGAGACATTTCCTCCATTAACATAACATGTTTTCATGGAGTTGTACATATGGGTTTGATGAGCGGTTTCCTGTCGAGCGATATCGGAATCGATCTCGGTACAGCCAACATTCTTATTTGTGTCCGCGGTGAAGGCATCGTTGTCAACGAACCGTCGATTGTTGCTATCGAATCGAAATCACGGCGCGTTCTCGCTGTCGGTCACCAGGCAAAAGAAATGGTCGGACGGACTCCCGGTGAAATCATGACGGTCCGGCCGCTCCGCGAGGGTGTCATTGCGGATTTTGAAGTAACTGAGGAGATGCTTCGCATTCTGCTCAAGCGTGTTATTAAAAACCGGTTTCTCGTCAGGCCGAGAATTGTGATCGGTGTACCGTCCGGCATTACGGAAGTCGAGAAACGGGCGGTGCGGCTCTCGGCGGAACGGGTGAACGCCCGTGAGGTTTATCTCGTGTCGGAACCCATGGCCGGCGCTATCGGCGTTGGTATCAACGTTCATGAGCCCGTCGGCTCGATGGTCATCGATATCGGCGGCGGAACATCGGAAATCGCGGTCATTGCGCTTTCCGGTATCGTCAACGGCGCCACATCGATTCGTATCGGCGGTGACAAGCACGACGATGCAATCGTTCAGTATCTCAAAAAGAATTATAATCTTCTCATAGGCGAGCGGACAGCCGAGGAAATTAAAAAAGAGATCGGAAGCGCCTGCGAGCTTGAAGAAGAACTTGAAACCCAGATCAGGGGACGTGATCTCGTGGCGGCCATCCCCAGAACCATAACCATTAGCTCGGTCGAAATCCGTGAAGCGCTTGCCGAGCCGCTCAATGCCATTACCGATGCCGTCATGCTCTCCCTCGAACGCACACCGCCCGAGGTTGCAGCGGACATTCTGGACAGGGGCATTATCCTTACCGGCGGTGGTGCGCTTCTCCGCGGTATGGACCGCCGGATCCGCAATGAAACCAATCTGCCCGTCCACGTTGCCGAGGACCCGCTGACCTGTGTTGTTCGCGGAACCGGGAAGATTCTCGAAAATATCTCCGCCTACAGAAAGGTTCTTTTTTAACGGATGAGAAGGGCTATCCAGTTCATCACAGAGCACAGGCGGGTAGTCAGCCTGTTCGTGACTGTTCTGTTGTCCTTTTCCATGATGATCCTGGAGGACAGTTCAAAAGCACGCTTCGCTCGGTCGGTTACAACCGCCGTTTTCAATACCGGCCGTTTTACCTTCTCATGGGGCATTTACATGCTTGACCTGTGGCGTGAGAACAAACGCCTCAGGCTCCAGAACCTGATACTTTCAGACCAGATCAGTTACAGTAATACCGCCATCCGTGAAAACGAGCGCCTCAGGCAGCTCCTTGGTCTCCGCCAGCATCTCTCCTTCGGGGATTCCGTCGTCGCAGCGACCGTCGTTGGCCGTGACGTCGACCGCGTGGTCAATACCATCATCATCGATGCCGGTACAGCCGATGGTGTCCGTAAGAACATGGCGGTTATCACGGCGGAAGGTCTTGTCGGGAAAGTCTTCGAAAGCTACCGCTCCTCATCGAGTGTCCAGATTGTCGTTGACGTTAATTCAAAAGTCTCGGCCGTTGTGGAAAACAGCGATGCATATGGCATTATAAGCTGGCGCGGCGGTCCCAGCCTTGTCATGTATGGTCTCCTGCGCCAGAAAACTCCCGAAGTGGGGGCAAAGGTCTATACGACAGGGTTCGGCGGTATATTCCCTGCGGGTCTGCTTATCGGGACAGTCGCGGAAGAATCGATCAGTGAAGTCGAGCTGTATGCCAGCGTTCTTGTCAAACCCGCCGTTGATTTCTCGCATCTCCAGGAAGTATTCGTTCTCAGGGGGTCCGAGCGCACCGATGTGTGGGAAGGAGCCGGCGGTTCGGAACAATTCACAAGGCCGGAAACACAATGATGCCAGTTGTTGGGTAGAGTTTATTTTCCGTATTCCGTTTATATCCGGCAGAGAACGCGAGATAACAGCGTGTCTCATGGTGCCATGGTAATCGGTGATAAGTATACAGGTATCGGGACGGAATGAATTCAGATGTTTTTCCGGTACTGCACTCTCTCATGTAAGCCGGTATTGGCATGAATGTTATTAAAAACATACTTATTATAGCCCTTGCGCTTCTTGTCCAGTCGACCGTAATCGGCCGTTTCACCATATTTGGCGTACGGCCTGATCTGGCTATGCTCGTCCTGCTCTATCTGGCAAGTACTTCCGAATCGTTTGAAATCACCCTCTATGGTTTTTTAATCGGATTTCTGCAGGATGTTTATTCTCCCGAATACCTGGGGTATAACTCTCTGGTCATGTCCCTGGTCGGTTTCGCACTGGGATTTATCAGGGAGCGGATTACGGTCGAGAGGGGAGCGGTCCGCCTGTTTATGACATTGCTTGCCTGTCTTGCACATGATTTACTCTATCTCACCTTTTACTCGCACCTTGATCTTTCGATGATGTTAAGTCTGTTTCTCAGGTGGAGTATTGCGGGAGCGCTCTTTACCTCGGTGCTGTCAGTGGTGTTGATGACCGTCTGGGAGTGGATTGAAGAAGGAGGATTGCTCTTTGTTTTCAAACAACTCATGGGATACCGAAGATAGGCCAGTAGGAAGAAAGCCGTGGGCGCTGCTTTTTATCTCGGGCATTTTCATGGCTGTTCTGATTCTTCGTCTGTTCCAGCTCCAGGTCGTTCAGTGGAGATTATATGTTGAGGTATCGAACGATAAACGGCTAAAACGCCAGGTCATCGAAGCCGGACGGGGATATATCTACGACAGAAACGGCATTGTTCTGGCTGAAAACCGTATGAGCTATTCTATAACGATCGACCCCATCGAGCGTGAAAAATTCGACCGGACCATTCCCCGGCTTGCATCTTTTCTTGGTGAAGATGTTCAGAAGCTTACCGGGACGGTCAATACAATTACTTCCAAATACCGGAATCCTCAAAAACTTGTACGAGACGCCGATTTTCGTCTGGCGTCGGTCATCGAGGAACATAACCGTGAGCTTGCCGGTGTGGAATGCGTGTTTGACCAGCGGCGCAATTATCCCCTCGGAGAGCTGGCCTGCCATGTGCTCGGATACATGGGAGAGCTGACGCCCGAGGAGCATCAGAAACTCCGTGACACAGGTTATTACTTCGGGCAGGCTATCGGCCGGTACGGTGTCGAAAAGTATTATGAGGGCACCCTCAAGGGAAAAAACGGTTTCAAGTTCGAGGAACGTAACTACCTGAACCGGACGCTTGGCATTTCAAACGAATATAAGCCCGATCCCCCGGTTCCGGGCGAAAATGTGAACCTGACCCTCGATGTCCGCCTCCAGGTCGCGGCTGAAGAAGCGTTCGGGGATTCCATCCTCGGCTCGCTTGTGGCGCTGGACCCGAGGAACGGGGAAATACTCGTCATGTGCTCGTCGCCGTCCTTCGATCCCAACGAGTTTGCAAGCGTGATGTCGGAAACGCGATCGAGGGAGCTCTGGAACAATCCCGACAAGCCGATGTTCAACCGCGCCATCCAGGCAACATACCCGCCGGGATCGACCTTCAAGATGCTCACCGCGATTTCCGGCCTCGAGAGCGGCCTCAGCGAGCGTACGACTTTTTCGCCGTGCAACGGTGTGTATTATTTCGGCAGACCCTACCATTGTTATCAGGGACGAAAACACGGTACCCTTGACATGATCGGAGCTATCACCCAGTCGTGCAACATATATTTCTACCAGCTCGGACGGAAAGTCGGGATCGAGCGGTGGGAGACAACCGGCAAGCTGCTCGGTATGGGGCAGGTCACGGGGATCGACCTGGGTGGTGAGGTAACCGGGATTCTGCCCGGGCTTGACTATTATGAACGCACGGGGGTGGATTATTCCCCGGGAATGATGCTGAACCTTGCCATAGGCCAGGGCGAAGTCGTGGTAACCGTGCTCCAGTTGGCCCGTTATGCGGGGATAATTGCGTCAAAGGGTTTAAAGACAACACCTCATCTCAACAGGTCGCAGTACGAAAAAGCCGCGCAGATCATTGAGATTTCTCCCCATTCCTTCGATGTGGTCAGGGAGGGAATGCGGGGAGTGGTGAACAGCGAATCCGGAACGGCAAAATCGGTGCGTATTCCGGGGCATGTGATAGCGGGAAAAACCGGGACTGCCCAGAATCCTCATGGAGCAGATCATAAAGTGTTTCTTGCATTTGCACCCTTTGACGATCCGACCATAGCCATAGCCTGCGTTGCCGAAAATACAGGGAACTATACCGGCTCGATGGCCATAAGGATTGTCAAACGGGTTCTTGAAGAGTACTTCATCTATTATCCGGATCGGACGGCGGTGGAAAATGTTAAAGCTGATTGACAGGAACGTAGACTACGGTATCATTTTCGCCGTTCTGGTTCTCCTCATCGCCGGTATCGTCATGATCCACAGCGCGAGCACCGGACAGAACACCGATGTATACAATATCTGGCAGAAGCAGGTCGTATGGGCTGTACTGTCGGTCGCTGTCATGCTCGCCGTCGTGATGATACCGTTGAAAGTACTGTATGTGTTTTCGTACCTGATGTACGGCCTGTTTCTGATGCTTCTCATCTTAACCGAGATTCACGGCTCGGTGGGAGGAGGCTCCGAACGCTGGCTGAATATCGGTCCTGTCCGGTTTCAGCCTTCCGAATTCATGAAAATCGCCACCATCCTCGCGCTGGCACGGTATCTTTCCATTAAAAAGAACAGGCCGACCACCTATAAAAAAGTCATTATTCCCATTATCATCGTGTTCATTCCGATGGGGCTCATTTCAAAACAGCCGGACCTTGGCACCTCGCTCGTTTTCTTTGCCATTATTTTTCCCATGCTCTACTGGGCGGGACTCGATACGGTGCGGTTGTTCTTTCTCGTCGCTCCCATTCTTTCGGCGATCTTCAGCGCGCCGTTTATCCCTTTTTTCAACTGGGTAACCTGGGTGATATTCATGTTTCTGCTTCTCTGGGTTCTGTACCAGGCCCGGTATACGCTCTACAGCATGGGATTCAACATATTCATCAACATTGTCGCCGGAATCGCAACCCCGTATATCTTCGGTAAGATCAAACCCTACCAGCAGAAACGTATCACGACCTTATTCAATCCTGATGCCGATCCTCTGGATTCGGGATACCAGTTGATCAATTCAAAGATAGCCATCGGGTCGGGAGGTTTGTTCGGAAAAGGAATCGGCCAGGGGAAATATACGGGACTGGGATTTCTGCCTCATTCGCATACCGATTTCATATTCAGCGTTGTTGGCGAGGAAGTCGGTTTCATAGGAGCGGTTGTTATTCTCGGCATCGTTTTTTATATTGTATACAGGGGCATAATGCTTGCCTCCTCGGTCAAGAACCCGTTTATATCCATTGCCGCTATCGGCATATCGACCGTGTTCATGTTCCATATGTTTGTAAATGTGGGGATGGCGATAGGAATCATGCCGGTTACCGGTCTTCCCCTGCTTTTTCTCTCTTATGGGGGATCATCCTGTCTTAACAGCGCTCTTATGGTGGGGCTGCTCCTCAATTTTTCAGTCAATCGTCACGAATATTGAAAGGATTTATATGCACCCGACAATTATATCCCTCGGTCCGCTGGCAATTCGCGGTTACGGACTCATGCTCGCAATCGGTTTTCTGACAGGGATAATTGTTGCTGCGCGGAGAGCACAAAAATTGGGAGAGAACCCCGATAACATCTATAATCTTGCTGTCTGGATCGTTATATCTTCGCTTATCGGCGCCCGCCTTTATTACGTTTTCTCACATTTCGATGAGTTCCGCGCAGAGAGTGGTGTCTCGTTTTTTACGGGCTTGTTTATCGTGATGAAAAATATCTTCTGGCCCATCGGACCGGACGGTCAGGTCGGGATCAGCGGGCTGGTGCTCTATGGCGGTCTTATTTGCGCCACCGCAGCGACCGCCTTCTACCTTAAAAAACATGACCTGAGCATAATGAAATACATGGATATCCTGGCTCCCTCGCTCGGGCTCGGTGAGTTTTTCACGAGGATCGGATGTTTTCTCAATGGATGCTGCTTCGGCCATCCGACAGACTCTGTCTTTGGTATGATATTCCCCGGGAACTCCGCCGCTGGCTATTTCTATCCCGGAACTCCTATTCATCCTGCCCAGCTCTACAATTCCTTTGCGGGGCTGGCCATTTTCGTCCTTCTCATCACGTTCGAGCGGTACAGGAAATTTTACGGGTTTACGGCGCTGCTGTACTTTGTATTGTATGCGACCGGCCGGTTTATCATTGATTATTTCCGGTACTACGAATCATCCATGACTTTTCTGGGATTATCGCACAGCCAGATTCTGAGTCTCGGTGTTTTCGTGGTTTCCGCAATTCTGCTGGTGTATTTTTCTGTCAGGTTCAGAAATCGTACCATCATATAAATCAAAACAGGGAGTATCGTTCAGTGTCGGTCATTACACTCGATTCCGTTGTTGTAGGTGATATTCTGACAGATGATATTGTTGTCAACAAGGTTACCCTGTTTTCTGCGGGAACGGTTGTCACACGACAGATACTCGACATTCTGAAAACCCTGAAAGTCCCGACGCTGTCCGTGGAAAGCAGAACCATCGCCGGGTATGACACGCTTGAAGCGACATTCGGAAATATAGACGAACGCTTCAGTTATGTTCAGGACGATCCGTTCATGATGACTATCAAAACGTGGATAAAAGACATTCTGAAAGAAAGCACACCCGACCGTGGATAGACCGTTTATCACACGGGAAACGCTGAAAGATACCATCGCTTCCCACCCGGGCTTTGCCAGCGTCCCGAAGCTCGCCGTTCCGATCATCACGATGGCCAATGATGACAGAACATCGCTCACCGATCTTGCGAAGCTTATCGAGATGGACCCCGAATTTTCGGCGCGGATTCTTGAAATTGCCAATTCGAGCGCTTACGGATTCCGGCGGAAAATCACCTCGATTTCCCACGCCGTTGTCCTTCTCGGCTGGAACGCCATAAAGATGCTCGCGCTCGGTTCCACGATTCTTTCGCAGATGAGCACACGGAACCACCGGCTGTTCAGCCACTGCACGCAGACTGCGCAGATTGCCCGGTTTCTCGCTCAGGAGGCGAATTTCTACAAGATTGAGGAAATCGCCGTTGTCGGCCTCCTTCATGACATCGGCGCCTTTATTCTCGAGATGTACTTCCCCAACGAATACCTTAAAGCCCGCCAGTATGCCATCGACCACAGTGTACCCATCTTCGTCGGGGAGCGGGAGCTTTTCGATATCGACCACGCCGATGTGGGCGGCTGGACACTCGAGGAATGGAAGCTTCCCGAAAACATTTCAGACTCGGTGGCTAAACACCACCGGTTCGATCCGGCCCATTATCATGCCCGTAAGACCGCGGTCATCCATGTCGCGGATGTACTCGCGCTGGCGGTCAACTATTCGGGACCGCCATGGGAGAAAATACACGGAATGTCGGAAAAGGCGCTCGATATACTCGGTTTTACGAATACCGAACTGCGTGACATGGTGCTTACCATCATGAACATGAAATTAAAACCGCTCATCATATGAAATCATGGTTTTTCCTGTCACGGTGCTGGTCCAATGAAA
Organism: bacterium; assembly: GCA_021372535.1. NCBI lineage: Bacteria > bacterium. The sequence continues at coordinate 21,137 of JAJFUH010000123.1, read as the reverse complement.
AAAACATCGGACGATCTCAGGAATAAGCGGGTGACCGTCATGGGACTCGGGAGTTTCGGCGGCGGTATCGGTGCTGCCCGATATCTGGCGCTCCGGGGCGCCCGTGTCACGGTTACCGATCTGAAGACCGCTGAAAATCTTGGCGATTCGGTTAAAGCTCTCGACGATCTCGGAGTGCGGTTTGTGCTCGGCAGGCACGAGATGAACGACTTCACCGGCGCCGACATCGTCGTGGCAAGCCCCGCCGTCCGGAGAGATTCCGCATATGTTACCGCCGCCCGGAATGCGGGAGCCATCCTCACAACGGAGCTGAATCTTTTCGTGGAACAGTGTCCCGCACCGGTATGCGGCGTCACCGGCTCGAACGGTAAAACCACCACCGTATCCATGATACAGTCGATTCTCGAACAGTGTGAGGAACGGTTCTGGATTGGCGGCAATATCGGCGGCTCCCTTCTGTCCGACATAGAACGCATCGAACCCGGAGACCGTGTCGTTCTCGAGATATCGTCTTTTCAACTCGAATGGCTCGACGAGATGTCATGGAGTCCCCATATTGCCGCAGTGCTCAATGTCATGCCCAACCACCTCGACCGTCACGCCACCTTCGATGACTATCGCGCGGCAAAGGCGGTCATCCTCGATCACCAGACACCTGACGACTGCGCCATTCTCGTAAGCGACGACCCCGGCTCGGCTTCGCTCCGCGGCCATGTGAAAGGAAAGCTCATCAGGATTGGCACGGCGCTTGAAGGGGACGGTGTGACCCTGCTCGACGGTTGGATTGTGGTTCGCACAGGCGTGCAGGACCGCCGTATCCTCGACACATCGAAGCTTCTCGTTCCCGGCAGGCACAACATCCTCAACGCGATGGCCGCAACGTCATGCGCGCTCGAGCTGGGCGTTGACGACGCCTCGATAGTACGGGGTCTGACCGCTTTCCGGGGAGTGCCCCACCGGATCGAGTTTATCGGGGAACGTTCGGGGGTGCTGTTCTACAACGATTCCAAAGCGACCACTCCCGAAGCGGCGGCAGCGGCGATAACATCCTTCGACCGTCCGGTCATTCCCATTCTCGGCGGTTATGACAAGGGAGTTTCGTTCGGGGAAATGGCGCGCCGTGTGTCGGGGCATGTCCTCCGGGCAGCGCTCATCGGAGTCACAGCCCCGATGATTGCGCGGGCGCTCGAAGACGCCGGTGTGGAATCTGACATATATCCGACCCTCGGGGACGCATTCGATGCCTGCGTCGTGCGGGCGGGCGCCGGGGATATCGTCGTGCTGACACCGGGGTGTGCATCGTACGACATGTTCAACAACTACGTCGAGCGGGGCGATGCTTTCAGGGAGCTTGTGAGACATTATATTGACGGAATTTCATAGTGACAGAAGCAGATAGGTGGCAAACTGCCAAAAACTGAATTCGGGCACAACCTGGTGAGTTTTTGTATCCCGTGCAGCAGGCGGCATGTCAGAAGGCAAGATGCCGGAAAAGTTTCAGTAGAATGTACATTCACCCCGGTGCAGACATCGGGGGTTTTTTATCGAAATTAGTCCTTCTGTGCCGCTTTATTCTTCTTCGAACAGGAGATTGACGTTTTTCATTCCATCGATATGGGATAGCTCCACGATAAAACTGTCCCGTTCATTCTGGTTTTTTAACTTGATATAGAATGAGAGATCGAAATGATCGTCGTATTCGGAGAATTTCATATTGATGAGATGATGTTTGGCGCAGAATTTTTCGAATATCTTGAGATACGGTGCATCATTGTCGGCTTGTGCGGGTATGGAAAACTGAAGCAGATAGTTCCTTTTCATGTGCGTGTATGATTGTACATGGGCAATTCCGAGCATTACCATACCGATAGTGACCGTGCCGACAAGAGATATCATCAGCAAACCGATGCCCGAAGCCATTCCGATAGCAAGACTGAAGAAAATGAACACGATATCCTGAACGTCCTTCACCGCTGTCCGGAAGCGGATTATCGACATGGCGCCCACCAGGCCGAATGCGCGGGCAAGATTGTTCCCGATAACAATGATGACCACGGCTGTGATCATGGTCAGGGTAATCAATGAATTTACAAACGTTTTCGCGTTATTCGACGGTTTCGAGGTCCAGCGGTAAAAACGGGAAATAAGAAAACCGCATATCAGCGCTATGAGGAGATTCCTGATAAACTGGCCCGGATTAAGCGAAAATTGAATAAGGTTGTTCAAGTCCTGGATTCCGTTCATGGATACATAATTCCTTTGTTTCGAATTAGCCGGTATAAACGAACTTTGAAATTAAATATGAGGCAGAGCATTTAGGTATCTGATGGGTGTCCAGGCTTATTGTATACTTCGAAACGGATGTCTTCTTCAGATCGAAACGTTCAAGTATCTCTCCGATCCATCCGGGCACATCTCCGGAAAAGTCATGAAATTTCACTTCAAGAACACAAAAACCCCGCTTGGAATAGAGAATTCTGTCTTCTTTGAATAAATCCTTAATATCCGGATAAGCTGTGCTCCTGATGTTTTTATCGAATGTAATCCGCAGCGATTTGTTGAATCTGCAGAAATAGGCTTCGCGCTCATAATGGATATTGATGACCGGGAACAGGGAATGTCTGCCGATCTGGTAAAAGAACAGCCTGGCGTCTTCGTATGCACGTGATGTTCCGTCACCGTTTTTTATGAATCTCCCGATATCCCTGCTGTTGAACAGGGCTTCCATATTCCTGAACAGGAACGACGCCCTGTTTTTAGTCACGGATTTGTTTTTTTTATGCTTTATTTCGAGGAAAATGAGCGAATCCCCGGACTGGTTGTTATATCCCCGGACACGGATTTTTTTACGATGTTGAATGTCTGCAAGCTTTTCGTAATAGCAATTGAGGGAGAGGGTATCGAAGTATATACTGTGAACACTGTATTCACCGGTTTCACTCGGCATATATTCATCCATCTCGATAAAAGGTAAGAATGCGCGGCGAAGTTCCGGTAGTTTTTCAACCGGAACGAGGTATTTATATTCAAGACGGCCCATTGTTATTGTCCGAAATATCTCAATATATATTCATACAGTCTCACCGGCGGGCATATAACTGAACAGTTCGCTATCACACCCGGCGAGAGCTCCGTTGTTCCTTCTTCGATGACAGCGGCAACACGCAGGAGCTGGCGGCCGTTAACCACAAATACGTTTTGACACAGATGCTCGATCTCACCCTCGGGCTGAGTTTCCAGACCTTCCACTGACAACCTGACCCGCTGATGCGGAACGATGTCGGTGCGATCCTCCCATCGTGCAGGAAAAACCACCGCATAGCGTGTATCGCACTGTACGACTGCCAGCGTGTCGCTCCGTGAAAAGCGAACGAGACGTCCGGAAATAGGCGATGTTATCGTTGACAGGCGCAGCCGCTTTTCCAGAACGTCGATCTCGTCCCGAAGAGCCGTGATGCGTGCACGCACCAGGTCATTCTGCTCTTTTTTGGAACCGGTCTGAGCCGTGATGAGCCGGGCTTTGGCTATATCGGTATTGATTTCCAGCAGCCTCAGGGTAGTTTCCTCGCGTTCCATGTCCGCTTCGGGTATCATTTTTTTCTCGGCCAGCGAGACAAGACGTGAAATCTCTGTCTTCTGGTGTTCCACCTGCTTCTGAGCATAATCCAGTTGGAATCGGGCTTCCCTGACAAGAGATTCTTTGTCTCCGGTCTCATAGAGCTTGAGCGTGGCAAGTTCAGTCGATAATTCTCCCCTGAGCTGTGCCCACTGGAGTTCCACATTATGTGAATTGACAAATCCGACAGTATCCCCTGCGGCTACCGATTCGCAGGACATCAATTTTTCGTTGAGCCTGAAGGTGACATGATCACCTCTCTCGACATGCGTGATGCTGTAACTCTCGGGAAGATTGAGAACATTGTTATAAAGCGTGGCCGAGAGAAGACCATCCTCGCCCCGAACGAGTATCCATTCCTTCAGCGGGACTATCTTTCCGGGGGCTTCGATGGAATAGGGAATTTTTACCGGTACGGCATAAAGAATCGCCGCAATGGTCACGACAATTGTTATGGTTATTATAAAACGCAGCATAATCATTCTCTTTTTCCAGGGTTCGGGCGGATACAATGGTGTTCGTGACGAACCCGGTGCTGTTTCCGTTCTTTAAGTTACGGTGCCGGAGCAGGTTATCAGGGAGCGTCCGGAAAAGTTCTACCTCAGGAACATCATCCGGCATGTTTTCGTATAAATCCCCGCTTTGAGGCGGTAGAAATATATCCCGCTTGCCAGCTCGTTTCCCCGTTCGTCTCTTCCGTCCCAGGTAACATTATGGCTTCCCGCATTATAGTAACCGCGGGCCGCTGTACCGACTTTATGACCTAAAACACTGTATATGTCCAGTTCGACAAACTCTTTTTCAGGCAGCGTAAAACTTATCATCGTGGAGTTGTTGAACGGATTGGGAAAGTTCTGTTTGAGAATGAAATCCTGCGGTGTCGATTCATCGATATCCGACGGGTTCGATTCGTTTGCCGATGCAGGTGTGGGAGCCGACAGGGTGATAAACGCATCTCCGCCATCCGGATATCTGCCGTATGAAATATCCGCTTCCTGAGTTTCATATTCGACCGAATCGAGAATCTGGTTCGACCGATCGTCCGTATCGACCAGGAGAATCGATTCGCCGTCACCCGAGAGCTTGAAATTGGCGTGAAGCCCGGGCTCGTCGCCGCCGTCCTCGTCGGCCCAGATTATCAGCCAGGCTCCCGGAGAAATCGTCGTTCCTTCGGGGAAAGCCCATTTCCTGGGATTGCCGGGAGAGTCGCTCAGGTACATTCCCGTAAGATCGACCTCCCGGGTGCTGACATTCTTGAGCTCGATCCAGTCATCGTAATCACCCTGCGGATCCTGAATCGTCGATTTGTTCAAAGCCATGAATTCATTGATCACGACCGGTGTGTCCTCAGCGACTTTTACGGCTGTTGAGTAATAATACACATCGTGTTCGGCCCCAGATGGTGAATAAGCGGTTGTCCCGGCATCATCGGAAGCACGGGCTTCAATATAGTAGCGGACAGCAGCCCCCGTTAAGGATGATGGGATGAAACCGCCCCATGTTCCGTCTCCGGCTTTTCCGTCTCCATGAGCGCCATCATTGAACATCCTGCTGTGCAGGAATGGCCCCGTAAGCCCTGAGGCGTAATAGAGATTCACTTCCCCCGTCACAACCGCGCCGCCAATTGTGGCTGTCACAGCCACCGAATTCAGGGGGAGAGCGGAATTATTGTTACCGTTGACATTTTCGCAGCTTACCGAAATAATTACCGGCGCCTGCCTGTTGATTTCATTGAGACTCAACAGGTAGCTGCGCCGTGATGTCACAAAATTCTCCAATTGGGTAAAGCTGTTTTCGAACTCTCTGTCGGAATATAATTTTATCGAATCCCCCTTTACTTCCTCTTCGATCAATGCCCTGTATGCCGAAATCTTCGGTTCCAGTACCGCCCAGTCGAGAAAATCGCTGATTATTGTTCTCACATGGGCGTTATATCTCTGACGGAATTCGGGTACTGCCAGAAGACGGCTTATGACGGGACGGTTGACGTTGGTTTCACCATCGTAAGGACTCAAATTGACGGAGCGCGCCAGGAATGATTCATTGCCATCGTGCTCAATGGGGTGCAGCCGCCCCGATTCCGGCTCGAAGTACAGCAGATAATCGGCCCCCTTCACCAGATAACCGTCGTCATCGGCAAATACGTTTTCGACCGCAAGAAACCACAGCCACCGGTCGACATCCATGACGGTGACCAGCGAATCGGGAAGCTGTTCGAGAGGATAATTGTTGAGAATGTCGCAGGTTCTGATAAGAGATGCCCACGGATCGGCGGAATGTGCGGTCTTGAGTTCATAGGCCGCCTGATATGCCGACGTATTGCTGCCCAGCCACATGAGCGCTTTTTCCCCGCTGGCAAAACCGCCTCCCGGATTTCCCCCTCCGCCCTGATTGGGACGTTCGGCGTCTTTATTCAAGCCGAAAATCTGCGGATTAGTCCTCAACGAATCCGGAATCTGCGGATTCATGGCTATACCTCCGCCGGAAACGGCTTTCCATCGATCGCCGTCATCGCTCAGGAACCATTCATCGATAAGGTCGGAATTGTCCTGCTGGCTGTTTATATATACTCCCCAATTTACGCCGTTGATGACCAGTTTGACGAAATTGGCTTTGGGGCATGGGATGTAGTTACGGGCGATGGTGAAAAACAGAACTTCATGGAGAAAAGAGGCATCGGCATTCGAATTGAGAAGATTGAGCGTTTTGTAACCCATGAGCTTCTGATCGGGGTCGGTATAATCGATCGTGATGTTAAAGCTTTTTTTCAACGAATTCATGACCATCATGTACGATGTGTTTCCCCTGAATCTCACACCGACGCCCGGATATGTCACCCCTTCAAAAATCAGATTGGCAGGAATATCGGTATCGGTTATATAGTTCCATGTGAGCAGCTGCCACCAGTTTGCCTGGGCGAACTCAAGATAGATGGTTCGTAACTCGGTTTCCTGATACAATCCCGATACGGTGTCTCCACCATGCAGTGTCATGAGGCCGTCATCGGATAAATTCATGTATTCCAGAAATACACCATCCTTTGCATCCGCAGCGCATGGATAGACCAATACTGATATCAACAATAACAGAAGATTGATACGGTTCATGACAGCAACCCTTCCAAACGGTATTTTATTTCATGTATCCACTGGCAAATCATGGGGATTCGAAAAAAACATACCATGCAATCATCGGTTTTTTTTGGAAAAAGATCAAAGATGTTCATGCCGATACTACAGTACATGGCATTGTCTGTGGTAAATCTCACTCGTTAATTTCGACTCACGACTAATAAAAATGGTTTAATGATTCTCTATCATTTTTTTCACTGAATATTAACTTTTGTAATACTTGAATTATACTAATTCGTAACTGTATGTATTTAATATATTTATTATATGCATTGAGAATTTTTGAGGAATTAAAATAAGTTCGTAATAGCAGCAATGTCGAGCATCTCATCATCTCCTGTCAGACATAAAGGTATAAACACCTTGCGCTGCAGTCGCTCTATATATAGAATACAAGTGTTGTCCGGTGATCAAACTGATGGACAGAGGAAATAAAAGGAGAGGGGAGAAAAACGGCTGTATGGCCATCGAATCCGAAATCAAATTCACCGTGACGGACAGGACTGTATTCGACCGTATCGCGGCGCTCGATGAAATCGCCTCATGGCGGACTCTGGATCAGGGAATAATCCGTCACACCGATACCTACTTTGACACCGTCGATTACCGGATGTGCCGCGAAAAAATCGTCTTCAGGCTCCGGACAACCGGGCATGGCTCGGTGCTTGCGCTCAAGGCCGAGGCTCCCTCCGGCGAGGGCTTTTTCCGCCGAATAGAGGTCGAAGCCGAAACCATGGCGACAGCGGAGGACATCGTTCACGGGCATCTTCCCGACCTGCCGCCTGTCAGTGCGCTTTTTGACCGTATCGGAATCGTGAACCTGTTCAGGAGCCTCGAATCGGTCAACAACCGGCGAGTCATACTTCTTGCCCGCGGCGGTGAAAAAGCGGACTACGAACTTGTGCTCGATGATGTCACCTTCTGCGGTGCGAAAGGGAAGGCAGCGGTTCTGGAGCTGGAGGTCGAATCGCTGGCCGGAGCGGAAAACGGCCTTAACCGTATCGGACAATGGCTCAATGAACGGTTCGATCTGAAAGAAGCGGGACCCTCGAAGTATATCCTCGGAATGGAGCTTGTCGGCGGAATGTACTGAAAGCATCGGGACAGCGCATTTCCTGCGAACGGACTTTAACGAATCACCGGTTACATGCCCGCCATGAGCGCGGTATAGATACGGGCGGCTTTCGGTATCTGTTCCACTTCGATGTATTCGTCCTCGGTGTGAGCCTGCGCGACCGATCCCGGCCCGCAGATGACAGCGGGAATGCCCATGGCGATGAAAACCATCGCCGCGGTGACTCCCGGGCAGCCGCTGATGACCGGTTTACGGCCGAGAGCTTTACGTTCGGCGTCCGCCACACGGAGAGCAAGGGGATGATTATGCGGGATGAATTCCGCTTTGAGCTTGCCGCCTGTTGCACGCCAGCCTTCCGGTTCCGGCACCTCGGTAATGGTGACACCGTGCTCGCGGCTGAGTCGTTCCAGAAGGTCGTCCACCTGATTCTGTACAACCTCGGGCGGTGTTTCGGGAATGATCCGTGAGTCGAGACAGACCTGGCACCGGTCGGGAATGGCGGCAAGGTAGAGGCCGCCGTCGATTTTCTCGAAATTGACCGTCGGTTTCCCGAAATGCGGATTTTTGACCTGGAGGTATGGCAGCTTGAGAAATTCGGAGATGAACATGGCCATATGGTGGATTGCGTTGATTCCGAGGTGCGGCAGGCCGGAGTGAGCTGATTTGCCCTTCGCTTCGTAGCTTGTGACGAAACACCCCCGGTTGCCGATCTGGATTTCAAGTTCGGTCGGCTCGCAGGAGATCATTCCTTCGAAACCGTTGTAGAGACCCTGATCCTTCGCCCAGTAGTATCCGGCTTTTCCGCCGTATTCTTCCTCGATATCGCTGAAAAAGGTGATACCGCCTGCCGGTTTCACTCCTGCGCGGACAAGTGCTTTAAGCGAGCACAGTATCGCAGCAAGCCCGGCTTTCATGTCGCAGGTGCCGCGGCCGTACATCTTCCCGTCGCGGATTTCTCCGGCGTAGGGGTCCACAGTCATGCCGTCCACCGGTTTGATATCCTGATGACCGTTGAACATGAACCGTCCGGGGCCGTCAGCAGAGCCGTAATCGGCAAAAAAGTTCGCGCGGTTGTCATCGAAGGGATAGATGCGTACGGGTATTCCGAGATCCCCAAACCATTTCACGTAATAATCGACCATCCCCATTCCCTCATGGTGGGTGATGGACGGGATAGCCACGAGATCGCGGGTCACCTGTACGAGTTCGTCTTCATCGAGCAGGCTGAACAGTTTTTCGATATCCGCCACGAAAAATTTCTCCCTTCCGGATTACATTTCGGCCATGAGAGCGGTATAGATTCGGGCTGCTTTGAGGAGTTCATCGACCGGAATGAACTCGTCCGCGGTATGCGCCTTGGAAATCGAGCCGGGGCCGCAGATGATGGCCGGAATACCCATTTCGATGAGCACCATGGCGATGGTGACCGCGGGGCAGCCGCCGATAACCGGATCGACGCCGAGCGCATGTTTGAAAGCCCTGACCGCGCGTTGCGTAAAGGGATGATCGGGTGAAATGGATGCGGCGCCGTTTTTGGCGCTTCTGGCGCGCCAGCCTTCGGGCTCGGGAACCTCGCTGATGTTGATGCCGTGCTCACGGTTCAGACGGCTCATGAGCTCGTCCACCTGTTTCTGAACGAGCGACGGCGGGGTTTCAGGGATGAGCCGTGAATCGACGCATACCTGGCAGCGATCCGGCACCGCGGAGAGATACAGTCCTCCCTGGATTTTTTCAAAATTGACCGTTGGCCTGCCGAAGTACGGATTTTCGACCTTGAGGTATGGAAGCTTGAGGTACTCGTTGATAAACAGCGCCATGTTATGGATGGCGTTGATTCCGAGATGCGCCAGTCCGGAGTGGGCGGAACGGCCCTTTGTTTCGAAGCTCGTCGCGAAGGCGCCACGGTTGCCGATCTGGATCTGGAGCTCGGTGGGTTCACAGGAAATCAGTCCCTCGCAGCCTTCGAACAATCCACGGTCCCGTGCCCAGTAATATCCGCCAAAACCGCCGTATTCCTCCTCGATATCGCTGAACAGCGTTATGCAGCCCTTCGGTTTGACTCCTGCCCGGACGAGCGCTTTGAATGCACACAGCACCCCTGCGATACCGCCTTTCATATCGCAGGTTCCGCGCCCGTACATCCTGCCGTCGCGGATTTCTCCTGCATACGGATCGACAGTCATGCCGTCCACCGGTTTGATATCCTGATGACCGTTGAACATGAACCGGCCCGGCCCGCTCGTTGTACCGTAATCGGCGAAAAAGTTCGAGCGGTCCTCGTCGTAGGGATAGAGACGGGCAGGGATGCCGAGGTCCTTGAACCATTTCACGAGATAGTTGACCATCCCCATTCCCTCATGGTGAGTGATGGAGGGTATGGCCACCATCTCGCGGGTGACCTGGATGATTTCGTCGTCATCGAGCAATGAAAGCAGTTTATCAATGTGGGGCATGGCAGGTGCATCCTTCTTGAGATATGTACATTGAGAATCCCAGTTTCAGAAATCAGTTACTTATTCCAATATAATACGTTCCCGGTCATCCGGTGAAAAAATATCCTGTTTTCACATGTCAGCCATAAGAAGTGCATAGATTCGGGCGGCTTTGGGTATCTGCGTTATGTCGACCCATTCGTCTTCGGTATGCGCCTGCTCGATTGCACCCGGACCGCAGATTATCGCCGGTGTGCCGCGCACAATCATCTGGCTCGCAATTGTTGCGCCGGGACACCCGGAAACGGTTGCTTTCGTTCCGGTAACCGCCGAGACCGCGCGGATTACCCGTTTCGTAAGCTCATGATCCGGAGAAATATGCTGTGATGAGATACCTCCCCTGCGGGGACGCCAGCTTGCTGGCGGGTCGATTTCACGGATATTGATGCCGTGCTCGCGGTTGAGCCGCTCCATGAGGTCGGTGATTTCCTTATTCACTTCCTCGATCGGTGTTTCCGGAATAAGACGAGAATCGACGCATACGGTGCAGCGGTCTGGTACTGCGGAAAGGTAGAGTCCGCCGTCGATTTTTTCAAAATTGATGGTGCTCATGCCGAAATAGGGATTCTTTTTTTTCAGGTAGGGCAGTTCGAGGAATTCCCCTATGAACAGGGCCATGTTCTGTATGGCGTTGATTCCGAGGTGGGCAAGCCCGGAATGGGCCGATTTCCCGATCGTTTCGAAGCAGGTCGTGAGCCCTCCCTTGTCCCCGATCTGAACATCGAGGTTTGTCGGCTCGCAGGAGATCAAACCTTCGTAACCCTCCAGCAGGCCGCGACTGATCATGAGGGTCATGCCATTGGGGCCGCCGAATTCCTCCTCGATGTCGCTGTAAAAGGTTATACCCCGGGCGGGTCTGAAACCACCACGGACGAGCGCCTTGAAAGCGCAGAGAATCGCCGCAAGGCCGCATTTCATGTCGCATGCGCCGCGGCCGTACATCTTCCCGTCGCTGATCACGCCGCCGAACGGATCGACTGTCATGCCGTCCACCGGTTTCGTATCCTGGTGACCGTTGAATATAAACCGGCCGGGGCCGCTTACAGCACCGAAATCGGCAAAGAAATTCGCTCTTCTGTCTTCGGTTTCATATTCACGGTACGGGATGCCGAGATCATCGAACCACTGTTCCATGAATCCGAGCATGCCCCGCCCCTCGTGGGTTGTTACCGATGGTATGGCAACCATGTCATGGGTCACCTGGATTACTTCCTCGTCATCGATAAGATCAAAAAGACGATCTCTATCGGCCATAATGCTTTACCCCTTTTTTATAGTAACGATCAATCTGCAGCGAAAATTTATAAATGTCGTAATATGATTCAGAGCGTTTTGAAATACAAGCATAACCTTTACAGAAAAAACGTCTGTTTCTGTAAACCTGTTCATACCTTTATTTAAAAGAGTTCACCGGAGTTCCGAAACGGAACAACTGAATACTGTTGATACGGTGTCAGGGTTTATATGGGAGGAAGGCACAGGTTTGGCTTTTTTTCTTGATTCATGATACAATAATCTATATATTGATTATCTATACCGGTTTTTTTAAATCATTTCTTATGTATCCTTGAACAGGGCGCTTTTTGCCCGTGTTCCTGTTTTTCATGATTTCCGGACATATTATATTGCACGATAAAGAAGTCTGTAAAGGAGTGGAGTAGTACCATGAGAAAAAACGTTTCGTTTGCAGGTGTTTTACTGGTTGTACTGGTGATGTGCGTTTTTACTGCTGTTCCGGGAACCGTCTACCCGGCGGAGAATGATACATTCACCGATGCCGATGCCCAGAAACTGAAAGGCGACAATCCCGATGCGGTCGCCGAGGTGCTCTACAAGCTTTCCGACATGTACGAAGCCAAGGGGAAAGCCGCGCTGAAACCCGCTGTTCCGGCGCTTATCGAGGCTGCAAAGAAAGAGCTGAAACTCGCGGAGGATCAGCGCTGGAATATCGTCGATATCATCAAGGTTCTGAGCATGACCGGCGACGAGCGGACAAAACCGATGCTCCTCACCATCATGAGCGTCATGTGGGGCGGCGGCAACCCGTTTGTTGCGCAGGGCCTGCTCGCTATCGGGCCATCGGTGATACCCGCGGTAGTCGACTCGCTCAAGAGCGCGAGCGCCGATACACGGGGACGGGCCGCTCTGACACTCCATAAAATGTCCCAGTTGGACGAATCCGGAAAAATCTTTGCCCAGAAAGACAGGGATATGATTCGTGACCGTCTGAAAGCCAATCTCACCGACAAAGATGTTAATGTGAGAATCTATACGGTTGTTGCGATGAGAAGCTTCGGCGACGCTTCCGTTATACCTGTCCTGGAGAACATCGAAAAAACCGATGCCCACAAGGATTCAGGCGGAACCTACGAGGTCAGGCTCGAAGCCACGGAAACGCTCAAAGTGCTCAAGGGTGAAACAAAGTCGAAGTAACCGTTTACCGAAGCGGTTCACTATTGAACATGGAACCGGAATTCCCATACAGTGTAATGGGATTCCGGTTTTTTGTTTTCTGACCGAATCCGATTCGTATTTTTATGTCGTAAAACCATCATCTCCAGACACGATTCACCATATCCTGCGCAGTATTCTTTTTACCAAACCCCCATGGTATTGAAAACACCATGTTTTTGATTCTGGTGACCATGAAAAGTCAATAGTATTGTTATGTATTGCAATACGTTGATTATGAATAAAATATAGACCTTTAATATTGGTGAACAGAACTGACGGTCAAGTTTTTTAAAAAGCCCCTTTCTGTCACTTCGTGACATCCTTCCCCCTCAAGGGGGCAGGACATAACTGCAAGCACCACACTATGGTGCTCCCTTCGGGGGAAACAGGCGCGTAAGCGCCGAAGGGGGCCGTTGTAAAGAATAAGAGATAGTACATTGAAAATTGTGGAGATTCATTGAAAACCATAGTGTTTTCAATACATTATGCAAATTGAAATGAAATTTAACCGGATACTATTGATTGGTGAATATTATTCCCGTTGAAAAGCCCCGAATGAACGAGCGGTTTTCGGAAACAGAAGCGCAACTGTTCGAGCACATCGAAGATGTGTAAGTTTTGCGCTTCCCGAAAACAGTGAAGCGAATGAGGATAAAAGCTTTTCACGGGCGCCCTTTCCTTTGGATACTTTCCTTTGGGCGCGCAAAGGAAAGTATCGTATTATTAAAAAAGTGTTTTTTAAAAAATAGGGATTGCCAGATGTTTTTGATTGACTTTATGTCCCCCTGTTTCCATTATAAGGGAGCATGATTGTGAAAAGATGTAAACCGGTCGTTTCCTCTCCACAGGCTCAGAAAACATAACGAGGTGTTGTATAAACAATTTCCCTTTCATACGTGATGAATGGAGCTCAATTCATTGAGTTATCGCTGACTGGAGCGAAATTCATGTATGATACGGGTTTATTTCTCAAGGAGCGGTTGAATGGATATGAACAGAAGAAGTGCATCCCTGACAGGGATGGCGTCGGGACTGATTCTGACGGTTGTATTTCTGTTTTCAGCGGTTATACCGGTTGCGGCAGCCGATTGGGAAGCTGCGCTGAAAAAATGCGAAACATATAAGTTCGGAGACAGCCGCGAGGCCCTGACCGAGGTTGCAGATGCTGTCAGGGCATCGACGGGCAATGCCGGCGGGCGGTCACAGCTCGAGAAGGCGTTCATCAGGGAGCTCGGGAATGAAAAGGCGACACTGGAGTGCAAGGACTTTGTCTGCCGTCAGCTCAAGATTATCGGCACGAAAGAATCGGTGCCCGCCCTTGCGAAACTGTTGACTGTGAAGGAAACATCCGACATGGCCCGTTACGCTCTCCAGACTAATCCCGCCCCCGAAGCGTCGAATGCCCTTCGCGACGGCTTGAAAACGGCCGAGGGTGCGGCATTGATCGGTATCATCAACTCCCTCGGTGAACGTGATGACCGTCAGAGCGTCGATGCCATCGGCAAGCTCGTTTTTTATTCCGACAGGAAATTCGAGGACAAGGACAAGGAAAAAGAAGCAAAACAGGTGGCGCTTGCCGCAATCCATGCGCTCTCCAAAATCGGCGACGGCAAATCGCAGGAAACGCTTGCACGGGCAAGGCAGACCACCGATCCCGATGTCAACCGTGCGGCAACCCAGGGTCTTCTGCTCTGGGCGGATACGTTCGGCGCAAAAAAATAGCAAACGATATCGACCGGTCAACAGAGCGTTACATGGCAGCATGTTCAATATGGATGGAATATAACTAATTGTGATATATCATTTTCAGGAGGATACACATGAGCGGGAAAAAGGGCATACAGCGCCGTGATTTTTTAAAGGCCGCTTCGGTTGCCGCCATCGGTGCTCCGTATATTGTTCCTTCGACGGTGTTCGGGCAGAACACTCCGAGCAACCGGTTTACCATGGGATGCATCGGTGTGGGCAACATGGGTACCGGAAACATGAAGAACTTTCTGGAGCGAGAGGACGTACAGGTCGTTGCAGTCTGCGATGTCGACCGGCTTCACCGTCTCAACGCCAAGGAGATCGTCGAGCAGAAGTACGCCGAAAAAATGCTGTCCGGCCGTTATAAGGGCTGCGATCATTACAACGATTTCAGGGATCTCATCTATCGTAAGGATATCGACCTCATATCGATTGCGGTGCCCGATCACTGGCATGCGATACCCGCCATCATGGCGGCGAACGCCGGAAAGGACATCTACGCCGAAAAACCGCTCGCCCTTACCATAGCGGAGGGGCGCGCCATGTCCGATGCGGTACGCCGCAACGGCGTCGTGTGGCAGACGGGGAGCTGGCAGCGGTCGGTCGCCAATTTCCGGACCGCCTGTGAACTTGTCCGCAACGAGCGTATCGGCAAGCTCAAGAAAATCTATGTGGGGCTGCCCACCGGAAGCGCCATTGGCTCACAGCCCGAAATGCCGGTGCCCGAGGGATTCGATTATGATTTCTGGCTCGGTCAGGCTCCCCTGGCGCCCTATACGGAGAAACGGTGTCACTGGAATTTCCGCTGGATACTCGACTATTCGGGCGGACAGCTCACTGACTGGGCGGCACATCACTGCGATATCGCCCAGTGGGGAATGGGTACCGAATATACCGGGCCTGTCGAGGTCGAGGGAGAGGGCAATTTCCCCCGTGACGGGCTCTGGAACGCGGCTACCGAGTATCACTTCGTCTGCACATACAAGAACGGGATCGTCGTGGATGTCGGTAACAACACACGTCCCGACAACAAGCAGGGAGTCAAGTTCATCGGCTCCGACGGATGGGTGTTTGTAAGCCGTTCGGAATTCGATGCGGAGCCGAAATCGCTGCTTACCACGGTAATCGGCAAGGATGAAATTCATCTTTATAAATCAGAGAATCATTATGCCAATTTCATCGACTGTGTCCGTTCGCGTGAGCTGACAATCACTCCGATCGAGGTCGCCCACCGGTCGATTACGATCGGTCACCTCGGCAACATATCCATGCAGCTTGGCCGAAAGGTGAAATGGAATCCCGACACGGAGCGCTTTGTCAACGATCCGGAAGCGGACAGGATGCTATCACGGGCGATGAGGAGTCCCTGGACGCTCAATATGACATGACCGACCGGTTGAACCGGTTGAAACGTATACGGATTGTCTGCTCATGTATCATGATCAGGAGTGTGCTATGAACAGAAAACTCAGAATGGGAATGATCGGCGGCGGCAAGGGAGCCTTCATCGGAGCCGTACACCGTATGGCCGCCGCGCTGGACGGTCACTGCGAACTGGTATGCGGGGCTTTCAGCAGCACTCCCGAACGGTCGAAAGAATCGGGAAAGGCGCTGTACCTCCCGCCGGAACGGGTGTACGGTGATTACAAAGAGATGATCGACCGTGAAAAGAAGCTTCCTGCGGGCGAGCGCATGGACTTCGTCTCCATCGTGACCCCCAACAACCTCCATTTCCCGGCGGCAAAAATGGCGCTTGAAAACGGGTTTCCGGTAATATGCGATAAACCCATGACATTCAGCCTTGCCGAGGCGAAGGAGCTCGAAGAGGTTGTCAACAGAACCGGCCTTCTCTTCGGCCTGACCCATAACTATACCGGCTATCCGCTCGTGAAAGAGGCGCGCGAGATGGTGAGAACGGGCAAGCTCGGTAAAATCCGCAAGATCGTGGTCGAGTATCCGCAGGGATGGCTCGCAACGAAACTCGAGGACACCGGCTATAAACAGGCCGAATGGCGCGCCGATCCGAAGCGTTCGGGCATAGCCAACTGCATGGGGGATATCGGAACGCATGCCGAAAATCTGGCCGAGTACATCACCGGCCTCAAAATAACCGAGCTCTGCGCTGACCTTACCACCTTCGTCAAGGGCCGCGTGCTCGACGACGATGGCAATGTGCTGGTGCACTTCGACAACGGCGCCCGCGGAATCCTCTACGCCAGCCAGATCAGCGTTGGGGAGGAAAACGGCCTGCGAATCCGTGTGTACGGCGAGAAAGGCGGCCTTGAATGGGTTCAGATGGACCCGAATGTCCTCATCGCGAAATGGATGGACCGACCCGCCGAGCTGCTGCGGACTAACAACCCGTACCTGTCGGAACGGTCGAGGATAAATTCACGGATTCCGGCCGGGCACCCGGAAGGATTCATCGAGGCGTTTGCCAATATCTACCGTAACTATATTCTTGCCCTCATGGCGATTCTTGACGGTGGAAAGCCGAAACCGGAGCATATGGATTTCCCGTCGGTAAAGGACGGCGTCCGCGGCATGGCATTCATCGAGACCGTCGTGGAATCGGGCAGGAGCGACAGGAAGTGGGTTCCCTTCAAGGCTTGGTGATGAAAGCTGTTGCGGTCGGTGGTTATGCCCTTCGCCCGCTCTGAATCCGGACTGTTTTTTTACACCGGAATATGCCAACAAGGAAAGGAGAGACATATGAGAACAATAAAAGGCCCCGGAATTTTCCTCGCGCAGTTCATGGGGGACAAACCGCCCTTCGACACGCTCGAACATATCGTGAAGTGGGCGGCGGACCTCGGCTATGTCGGAGTACAGCTCCCGGCCTGGGATACCCGCTGCATCGATATCCGTAAGGCGGCCGAAAGTAAAACGTACTGCGATGAGCTCAAAGGGAAGCTGAAAACTCTTGGCGTCGATATAACCGAGCTTTCCTCGCACCTTCAGGGTCAGCTCGTTGCGGTACATCCGGCATATGATGCCCTGTTCGACGGTTTTGCGCCGGAAGCTGTCCGCGGTAACCCGAAAGCCCGCACCGAGTGGGCGGTCGAACAGCTCAAGCTCTGTGCGCAGGCAAGCCGTAACCTCGGGCTCAACGCTCATCCGACATTTTCGGGCGCGCTGCTCTGGCACACCATGTATCCCTGGCCGCAGCGTCCTGCGGGCCTTGTCGAAACGGGCTTCAGAGAACTGGCGAAACGCTGGAAACCTATTCTCGATACCTTCGACGATGCGGGAGTGGATGTGTGCTACGAGATTCACCCGGGTGAGGACCTCCATGACGGTGTCACGTTCGAGCGGTTCCGCGAGGCGGCCGGAAACCACCCGCGCGCATGCCTTCTCTACGACCCGAGCCATTTTGTGCTCCAGCAGCTCGATTATCTGGCTTACATCGACATCTATCATGAATTCATCAAAGCGTTCCATGTCAAGGATGCCGAGTTCAATCCAACCGGGCGCTCGGGCGTGTACGGCGGTTACCAGTCATGGGTCGACAGGCCGGGACGGTTCCGTTCGCTCGGCGACGGCCAGGTGGATTTCATGGGAATTTTCAGTAAACTTGCCCAGTACGATTACCCCGGATGGGCTGTTCTCGAATGGGAGTGCGCCCTCAAGCATCCCGAACAGGGTGCGGTGGAAGGCGCCGAGTTCATCAGCCAGTATATCATACGAACCACCGAGAAAGCGTTCGACGATTTCGCCGGAACGGGCGCCGATGAGGCGATGAACCGGAGGATTCTCGGGCTCCAGTGATATGCAGCCGGCGTTCGGTTGACAGGAATGGAGCCTTCGGTTTCCCTGAATTCGAGCAGGCAATGGGAGCCGGAAGCTCAACAATCAGGCATGGTGAGGAGACTGTATTATGATCCAGACCGTTGCATTACTCAGTGTTTTCGGACTCGGCATCGCGTTTTCGGTGCTTGGCGCGCTCAAGCTCGAGCTGACCAAGGTGCTGAAAATCGATGACGCCCAGTTCGGTAAATTGATTTCCGCATTGATGTTTACGAGTATCTTCGTCGTTCTGGCCTTCGGCCCGCTCGTGGACATGTTCGGGTATAAACCCATCGCAATCATGGGTTTTGTGCTCGGTTTCATAGCGGTGTTCATGCTCATTTCGGCAAAAACGTACGGCATGGCGGTTTTTTCATGTGTCGTGCTCGGCATCGGGGCCATGTGCCTCAATCTCGGCAATACGCTCATCCCGATGGTGCTGTTCGGGGGACAGAATCCCACTGCCGCTTCGAATTTCGGGAACGTGTTCTTCGGTGTCGGGGCGTTCATCACCCCGCTTCTCATTGGCCTGCTGCTCGGTAAGATGGGGTACAAGGGAACCGGCATGGTGATAGCGTTCATCATGCTCGTCCCGGTGATATTCGCTGTAACGGCCGGATACCCGTCAATCGAGAAGACCGGTGTCACGCTGGGACAGGCGGTAGCAAGCGCGTTCGGGCTCCTGTCGAACCCGGTGATCATCGTGTCCGCGCTTGCCCTGTTCTGCTATATCGGGCTCGAGGTATCGATGGGGGGATTCATTACAACATACCTGACAAGCGTCGGATTCGAGGGAAAATCCGCGAACATGGTCCTCTCTGGTTTCTGGATCGCTCTTCTCGCTGCCCGGCTCATCAACTCGGCAATTGTGACCCCCGAGATCGGCGCATGGATTATTACACTGCTCGCTCTCGTGGCGACCGTGTCGATCGGATTCATGGTTGCCTCAAAATCTAAACTGCCGGCGGCGCTGTTCGTTCTCATCACCGGTTTTGCCTTCGGGCCGCTGTTCCCGACCATCGTGGGAGTAACCTTCTCTAAGATAGACTCGTCCCTCTACGGCAGCGCGTTCGGAATCATCTTCGCCGTGGGCCTGCTCGGCGGAACCACCATCCCCGCGGCAATCGGCTCCTTCTCGAAGGGCATGACCATCCGCAAGAGCCTCATGATCGGGATGGCCGCCGCGTTCGTTCTCTTCATCATCGCCATCATCATGGGCAGGGTGTGACCGGGAAGGATGGGATACAGGCTGAAATAATGACCGATTGACAGTTGCAATGAATTATTGAAGTGGAGAGGAGAACGCTTCAGGTCAGTGCTCCCGGAGAGGAAAGGTTCCGGGAGCACTATGTTTTATATAAAGACGGAATTATCATATGTTTTATTAAAACTTGTAAATAATACTATATTACTGCAAGTTATATTGGATTATTGAATCAAATCAATTTCTTTTATAAATTTTAAAGCTTTCTCTACTTCTTTAGAATTTAACTTCCAATTAAGCTTTTTTGCTTCAGATGAAAATTCAGAAATTCTTATAGTATTTTTATTTTTTAGTATTTGAAATACTTTTGCGGCTATTGACAAAGCCTGATAATCATTCGAATCATTCTTTGAATTGATAAAGAACAATTTTCCTTTCAATATTTCATATTCTTCATTTCCAAGAATTTGTTTTAAAAAACTATTAATTGTCTCTTTTAAATCACTGTCAATTGAGTATGAATATCGTGTTGCTTCACCCCATGGAGTAGTATTGGTATCATAAATTTCTTTTTTTTCTTTTATAACTCCTGATGATACTAAATTATTTATTGTTTGAGCTACTTCAAAACTATATGGGCCATAATAATAAGGAATATATTTGATAGGTCCATCAATGAGTTCGTTGAGAAAAAATATTTTTTTCTGTAAAAGTGTACGACCAACATTAATATTGTCTTTTTCATTCACAAAATATGCAAGAATAATACTAAGAGTGTCCATATGTATGCTCTTTTCAATTAAGAAGAATTTCTGAAATATCTTTTTCTAATCTATCCAAATATTTATCATTTTTCATTATTTCAAAAGGATCACAAAGAGCATATACTTCTAAATATTGATGTTTATCCTCTATAGCTATTGATCCCATTATCGACCACGGAATATCCATTAACTTAATTGTTTTATTATGATTTGATTTGTTTTTTTTATCATCTGAAATAACAATAATTTCTTCATCATTTGTCATTCTTGAAGGAAGCCTATATAAAGGATTACTAATTGACACAACATTAATAATAATAAAATCTTTATCACAATTCAACGATTTGATATTTCCAATTTTCTTTTCTTTCTCTTTTAAAAGTTCAAAATCGATGCTTTGAAGCATTCTCTGGAATTTAATTTGTTTTAGGGCATCATCATCTATATCATATATTGACTTTTTGTATATTCTTTTGAATAGTTTCCTTTGGGATAACATATCAAATATTTCTTTCGTTTTGGTAATTTTGCTTTTAAGTAGATAATTCATTAATGAAAAATCATCCCATTTAATGTATTCTTTAATAAAATAATCATCATTTTTAAAAGAAAAAAGCTGCTTTAACTTTTTGTCACCCTCTTGAATTGCATATTCGATACCTCGAATAATCATCTGGTCGGTAATACCCCTTATTCTATGTCGATAAACCTGTGCGTTCATATGGTGTTTTGCAAGTATATATTGTTCAATTGCATATACCCCTTCCTCTTTGATTCCTATGTAATAGCGTTCAGATTTTTTAAAGGAAATACTTTCAAGTATTTTATCCAAATCAAACTCACCATATTTAACTCCTGCATAATAA
>JAJFUH010000122.1 GCA_021372535.1 bacterium | reverse complement strand
ACCTGAGCTTCTATCCCGATCGATAATTGAACGCGGATTCACGCGGATCGAACGGATTTACGCGGTTTTTTTTTATATCTTCTTTTGATGTTGTCGATTAATTGTCACTAAAGATAGTATTAATAATCTATTATGTCTCTTTATGCCTTTGTGATGAAATTTTTTTACGAATAATCCTGGCTAAAATGTATGGCATTTCCCGGAAAATGTTTTTTCGGCGTTTTCTTCGGAAAGCTCCAGGAGGGTAATCGAATCGAAAGCCTGTTCCACTTTCTCCCCGAGCTTCCTGTAAAGACCCGAAGCGATGCAATTCTTTGCTTTTACTGACACTTTCCCGCCTTTGGTCTTCACGAGACAATCGCACAATGCTATGGGTCCCTCGAGAGCACGGACCGCATCGCCGATAGTAATTTCCTCCGGCGGCCGGGCAAGCATATATCCGCCGTTTATCCCCCTCTTGCTGATAACGAGCCCCCGCTTCTTCAGCAGGTACAACACCTGTTCGAGAAACGGTACCGGCATACCGTGACGCTCCGACATGGCGCGGATATTCACGGGTTTTTTCCCGAAGTTATTTGCAAGCTCGTAAAGAGCCTTTATGCCGTACAGGCCACGGGTTGATAATTTCAGCATCTTCAAATCTCCGGTACGATTACTGTTATTGACGGAGAATATATAAATCCTGACAAAAAAAGTCAAGAATAAACTTGACAAAAACAGTAAACTTTATATGCGGTAAAAAATATCGTCATCGTCGTTCCTGGACTTATGAGCTTTATTTACAGGATATTGCTGCGTTTTGCGAAAGCAGGAGAGTATAATGGCGATTTATAAAAAGATAGTATGGATCAGAGCTGTCCGGCAAAAATGGTGAGTATCCTGTGTTTGCAACAGAACATGTTAGTTACCATCTATAACAAATGGAACTCATTCTGCGCATAAGACGTTGACAATACATATATATAAATGGTGCTTCACCTCTCTTGGGAAAAGAGAGGATTAAGGAGTGAGTTTTTCCTCAAAATCCCTCCATCGCCAGCTTTCCCGGCGACTCCTTCCCGACCGCGAAAGGACGCAGGCGGTAGCGGTACGAGTACTCTTTCGGGAAGAGCGTATACTGCTTGTGCGGGCGCGCGCCCCAGCTGTCATCCCCGCCGACACCGGTCTGGCTGTAGTCGAGGTTCAGGGAGATGGTATCCCGTCTCACAAGGTCATACGGGTGATCTGCGGCTTCGAGATCGGCGACTGTGTAATGGAGGGCGCTCATGGACAGAAGCGGCATCCCGCAGGCGAGGAGTCCCACTCCCCGGCTGTACGTGAATGCCACCCACCGTACCTCGGTCTTGTTGCCATTCTCCTGCGGGCGGACATAAGGGACATATTGCTCCTGCACCGTACCCGACCAAACGCCCACCGGCGAACCGGTCTTGCGGTCCTGGTAGTTCTCGTGCGGGCCGCGGCCGTACCACATCATGGCCTCGAATCCCGGGGGCAGGATCATCCGCATCCCGAACCGCGGCAACTCCGGTAGTTCTTTCTCCCCCGGTGTGAAACGGCTCTCGACGATTATATCCCCGGAGCCATATACTGTATATGACACCGCGTATTTGGACCCTATGGACCAGAGATCGGACTCGGCCGCGAAGGAGACCGAATTCCGGCCGTTCCGTGTGACCGTGGTTTTGCGCACGATGCGCTTGTCGCCCGCATCCCGCCAGATACCGAGCCGTTCGGGCATACGGTTGCCGTAATCGTTGTCGATGGGTGCACGCCAGAAGTTGGGGGACGGTCCCTCGGCGAATATTTCGGTGTTACGCCAGACGAAGGACGCAATCGTTCCCGTCGTTTTGTCGAACACGACCGTGAAATCCGCACCCGTTACCGTCACCATTTTCGATGTTTCGGTAACATCGAGTGGCGGCATGACGTCCACGGCGGCAAGGATTTTCGGCGGCACATCGACAGGGATGGCGAACTGCTCGAAGGCCGTCTCGTGGCCTTTCGGAACGAGGGGAGCGTCCTCCGCGGTCCTGAACCGTATGGTCAGGTGGTACTCGTCGCCGGGGCCGGGCGTTATCCTGCCGAAGGGTACCGTAACCCGGGCGGAGTCGCGGGGTGCAACATCGAGTTTCGGGAGATCGCCGCTTTTCACGGGGATGCCGTTACAATCGAGCGTCCATGAGCCGTCCAGCTCGGACAGGTTCGTGAAGTCGTGCATGTTGACCACCTCAAACACTCCCGCGGGGGCGTCGACAGCCCTGATCTTGACGTACTGATAGACCTTCTTCACCTCCCACAGCGACGGGTGGGGTGTCCGGTCGGGAAACACGAGGCCGTTACAGCAGAAGTTGCCATCGTTGGGATCGTCCCCTAAATCGCCGCCATACGCCCAGAACTCGGTACCGTCCTTGTAGCGTTTTCTGATGCCCTGGTCGACCCAGTCCCAGATGAAGCCGCCCTGGAGGACAGGATAACGCTCGATGACGTCCCAGTAGTCCTGCAGGTTACCAACGGAATTTCCCATGGCATGGGCATACTCGCAGAGAATGAATGGCCGTGTCTGCGGCTTCGATGCGTACTTCTCGAGAAATTCGATGGGGGAGTACATGATGCTCACGATGTCGATGTGCGGACGCTCGAGAGCACGCTCGTAGTGGACGGGCCTCGATGGGTCGCGGTGGTGAATCCACTCGCTCGCCGCCTCGAAATTGGGGCCGTCCCCGGCCTCGTTTCCCATGGACCAGATGATTACGGACGGGTGGTTCTTGTCGCGCTCGACCATACGCTGGATACGGTCGAGATGGGCCTTTTTCCATTCAGGTTTCGTCGCGAGCGTCGTCTTGGGGTCATAGCCCATGCCATGGGACTCGACATTCGCCTCGTCGATGAGGTAGAGGCCGTACTCATCGCAGAGTTCGAGCCACAGGGGATGGTTGGGATAGTGTGAGGTCCGCACCGCGTTGATATTGAACTGCTTCATGAGCCGTATGTCCTCGATCATCAGTTCGCGGCCCACCGTGCGGCCGGTGTCGGGATCGTGCTCGTGACGGTTGACGCCCTTGAAATACACGGGAACGCCGTTAACGAGAAGCTGTCCGCCCTTGATAACCACCTCGCGGAAGCCCACACGGCACCGCTCGCACTCGATGACCCGGCCCGAGGGGTCTTTGAGCGCCAGGACGAGGGTGTAGAGATTTGGATGCTCCGACGACCACTTCAGGGGATTCCGGACTTGTGCTGAAAGAGTGGCCTTTATATCTCCGTTCCCGCCGGGTGTGATTTCCGTCGAGAGGGGGGCGTCGAATACCGGTTCGTTGCGGCCGTTGTACAGCATCGCCTCCACCGTATGAGCCGCTGCCGTCCCGCCGCCGTAATTGCGGAGAGCAACGTCCACGGTGAGCGTGGCGTTGCGGTAATTAGCGTCGAGATCTGTTTTCACCTCGAAATCACGCATATGCACCGTCGGCGTGGAGAACATGTAAACGTCCCGGTAGATGCCGCTGAACCGCCAGAAATCCTGGTCTTCCAGATAGCTGCCGTCCGACCAGCGATATACCTCGACGGCGAGAATGTTCCGTCCCTGTCTGACGAGGTTGGTGATATCGAACTCGGCCGGGGTCATGCTGCCCTCGCTGTAGCCCGCCTCACGGCCGTTTACCCACAGGTACATGGCCGAGATCACGCCCTCGAAGACGATGAACATTCGTCGTCCGCTCCAGTCCTCAGGTATGGTGAATTCTGTGCGGTAGGAGCCGACCGGGTTGTTGTCGTGGGCGATGAAGGGCGGATTCTTTTCGAAGGGATAGCGTATGTTGAGATAGATGGGAATGCCATGCCCCTGTAGTTCCATGCACGACGGCACCGGGATCGTTCCCCAGCCGGAGACGTCGTACTCCTCGCGCTGAAATCCCTGCGGACGCTGCTCCGGAGTGGGTACCCAGTTGAATTTCCAGACACCGTTCAACGACCGCATCCAGGGCGTTGTGGCGCGATCACCCGCAAGAGCCGACTGAACGTTGTGGAATGGGACGAGGGTGACATGGCCCGGTTCCTTGTTTCGCCCGATCATCTCCGGGTCTTCCCATTCGGGAGCGGCGGCGGAAACGGCGGGTACTGCGAGAATCGCGGCTGCGAGCAGGGCGGTCAGGCGGTATATATGTCCGTAAACAGTCATGCAAGGCTCCTTGTTACCATTATTTGGGATTCCCCATATCACAATCATGAGCGTTAGCAAATTTCAATAAACGTGCGCATGAATGAATATTGTGTAATCCTGGTTCTTTTAACAAGGATTTTCTGTTTGATTATCGCTCTATTGAGCAGTTCATATGCTTGATAAACCGTGATTTATCCCATTTTAAAGACATGTGTCCCTTGAATCGGGCCAAAATGGTGTTTTTTACAGAACTGCTTCGTCACGAAAGTATGCGATCGTTTTGTGGAGACCTTCCTCGATGGAAACGACGGGGTGCCACCCCAGTTTTTTCCGGGCGAGCGAAAGGTCGGGTCTTCGCCTGACCGGATCGTCCATCGGCAGGGGTCTGAACACGAGCTTTGAACGCGATTCCGTCATGGTTATGATCTTTTCCGCGAGTTCCATGATTGTGATTTCTGTGTCGTTGCCGAGGTTAACCGGTCCGGGGAAATCATCGGGACCGTTCATCATGTTCAGCGCGCCATCGATGAGATCATCAACATAACAGAATGAACGTGTCTGGCTGCCGTCGCCGTAGATCGTGATATCCTCATTGTTCAGGGCCTGAATAATGAAGTTGGAAACCACACGGCCGTCATCGGTGCTCATCCTCGGTCCGTAGGTATTGAAGATGCGAATCACACGGATATTGACCCTGTTCTGGTTGAAGTAATCGAAAAACAGGGTTTCGGCGCATCGTTTTCCTTCGTCATAGCAGGCGCGCGGGCCGATGGGGTTTACCTTTCCCCAGTATGATTCCTTCTGGGGGTGCTCTTCGGGATCGCCGTAGACTTCACTCGTGGATGCCTGGAGTATTTTAGCATGAACCCTTTTTGCCATGCCGAGCATGTTGACTGCGCCGAGAACATTGACCTTGGTTGTCTGGATAGGGTCTTTCTGGTAGTAGACAGGCGATGCGGGACAGGCGAAATTGTAGATTTCATCGACTTCGAGATATATGGGAAAAGTGACATCATGGCGTATGAGCTCGAAATTGGGCTTATCGAGCAGGTGGTAGATATTCTGTTTGCTTCCGGTAAAAAAATTATCGAGACAGATCACATCATACCCGAACATGAGAAGTTTTTCACAGAGATGGGATCCGAGAAAACCGGCTCCGCCGGTGACAAGTACCCGTTTCTGGCGCATTGTTATTCCTTTCAGACCTTCGGTATTATATGATGAATTTATAATGGGCCGTGAACGTTAAAATCATGAACTGCGAATCGTCTTTCTAAAATAATACATTTGTACCCGAATGTACAGGCTGTTCCGGCACATGTGCCGCCATAACCGCGCCCCGGATTTACAGAGCGTTTTGGAACTCCTCCGCAATTTCTTTATTCCATTTGATCCCATAACCTGTTATTATAGTATGGAGCTGTTAATTACGGTAATTTTAAATATGTCTATGAAAGTATTCCTTGATATATGCAAAGGATTCGGCAATGAATATCGGTGAAATTAAATTGGATGGTGATTTCGAATCAAGGCGGTCCAAGAAGTCGAAGGGATATCAGGACGATCTGCCCCGTCTCATTCTCCTTTTACTCATGTTGCTTGCTGCTGTAATCGGCGGATACTACAACAAGATATCGGATCAGCCTATAAAAATCGTGAACCGTTCGCTTAAAAAGTCTCTCGGTCAACCGTTCAGAGCCAGCCTCGAAGGAGAAACGACCATCAGCGACTCGATCATAAACACATACCGCGATCACCAATCCTATACTCCCGGTAAAGGGACAGCCTCTCCCGCACGAACGGGAGGATATTATTCCGCAATTACCGTACCTGCATTTTTCTTTGATGCTGCTGGAATCCTCGAAGAGCTCCGGAACTCATTAAAAGTTTCGGAAGGCGACAGGGAAGATATGTACGGTCACGGAACCAGGCATTTTTCGGGATCGTTAAAACCGGCCGGAGCCCCCGACTCCGTGATCTGTGTATATGAATACTGGATCGATATCCGCAGTCGTCTGGCGGTGAGGCTGTCAGTGACTGTTGTCGAGCGTAACGCGGTGCCACGGGTCGATGATGAACCCATGTCGCGGGTAACCTATATCAATATCCGATATCATGACTGGTAATAAACCGCGCACACCCGCCGGTCTTAATAAAGCGGTTTCCGGTCATGGCAGCTTTTTCACCGCTGCAACCAATCCATCGCGCCGCTCCGCACAGAGGGCAAAATCAAACAGGTCACGCTGAAGGCATATGACCGCATCCTCTCTGGGATAATAGGTTCTGTCGCCCCGAAGGAATTTCTGAGCTGTTTCATCGGAGAGGATATCTCCGAGCGCCTTTACGTGGTCGTACGGTTTCCCGGTGAGCAGACTTTCGATGTAATCCCCACAGTATTCATCTTCGAGCGTTCTCTGAACGGAAACGACACCCATTGCGACGATGCTGACAAGGGCTGGCTTACGGTTTAAGATATACCGGGCGGTGGGGCGCGCGCTTACATATGAAGCCAGGAGCACCTCATCCGAATGTTCGAGTGCGGCAAGCGCACCGGTGACCCCTGAAGTCGTTCTGTGGATGACAGTACGGCCTTCGAAAAAGCCTCTTCCCTTTGAAAGAATAACCGAAGGAGAATTCCCGAGATCGAAACCCTCGATTTCCCGACCGTCCCGCTCACCGACGAGCAGGGCTTTCCCGGCAAAAGTTCTGCATGTTTCTATATCCGCTTCGAGAAAAATGCTCTCAGCACCATAATGGTACATGAAGGGCTCGCAGGTAAAAGCCCGGAAAACATCGATTATCACAGTGATTCCACGAGCCTTTCCTGCGCCGTCTTCTTGTGATAACCGTTCGATATTCATGATTGAGTCCTTGTATACAGTTTGATTGTATAAATGTGAATTGCGGTACTAATTCTAAAACATTGTTTCTGTTTCCGCAATAATTTGTTTCCGGTATTGAGTATTTTCCGAATGAATAATTACGGACAGGAAATCAGTTCGGACAAATATTTATTGACAAATACGGTATTTATCCTATATTGATTATTCGGGATAGTGTAAATAATTCTTAGTGTAATTTTTAACCCGTATCCTTGGCGAAACAATTAAACCACAAAGTCATAAAGAGACATAATAGATTATTAATACTATGGTTTAGTGACAATTGATCGTCGACATTTAAAAGATATAAAAAACAAATCCGCGTAAATCCGCCCGATCCGCGCAAATCCGCGTTCTGTTATAATTCACGAATGATCGGGTTAAATGCTTTCGAGGTGATCGAATCATGGCACGAGAAAAAAATTCCGGCAATGAAAAGAAGAAAAAAACCGGTGATTCCGAATACGAAGGACTCCTCAACGAATTTGCAAATATTTTTACTGACGAAGAAAAAGAGTCCCCGGGACAATCCAAAGACCACGATGGTCTTGCTCTGTCCGAGCTTCTGGGTGAAGATCTTACCATCGATACACTGACGCAGGGTATATCGGTATCGGAAGATGATCAGGGCGGATATGAGGAAATTACAAAAGAATTCGAGGATAACGGGCTCGGTGATTTTTCCGAATCTTCTCCCTTGAGTGAAATTCCAGTCGAAGAAGATGAAATGAGAGCTGATGAAGAAGCTGTGGAAGAAACGGTTTCTGATGATAATATTGAAATTACCGGAAATCCTATGGAGGAGCTCGATTCGATTTTCGGAGAACAGAACGGTGATGGTTATAAGGAATCAGCCGGGGAGTCTGATTTTTCAGTTGTTTCCGAAGAAATGGCTGTTGACTTGAATATGAAGGATTCTGAAGAATCGGACGATGAACTCGCTTCCCTGTTCAGCGCACTGACCAGCGAGGATAAACAGGAGGTCGCAGAGGATTCAGGAAGCGAGTTTGCATCTGTAAAGGAACTTGAAACTGTCGGGAATATCGGAACTTCCGGGGAATCCGGGGGAGACTATTCGTCCCTTCTCAGCGAATTCGATGATGAAAAAGACGTGCAGGCCGCTGATGAATCGACCGACGATTATGCTTCAATTATCGATGACCTGGAAAACGGGAAGAGTGACGAAGCCCCTGAAGATACCGGTGAAGAAGAGGGAGCAGTTCCGGTTGAAGGGGATACCGGGGAGTTTAATTTTGTAGGGATTGATGATGACAAAGAACCGGAAGCAACCGCTCAGGAAGAAACGGCCCGGGAAGATACTGATTTTATGGATATTGATCTCGGTTTGGATGAAGATACGGAAGAAACGCCTGTCACCGAAGAGAATCCGGCTGTAACTGTCCCGAGTCCGGAAAAAGAGGAAGATGATTTTCTCGGTCTTTCCTCGGTAGGAACTACAAAAGAAAGTGGTGCGGGTGCTCCGGGCGGCGGAAGTGTATCGGCAGAAGTTCTGTTTGACGGGATTGAAATGGATTTCGACGACCAGATAGCGCTCGTAACCCGCGCCGAACTCCTGCTTGCCCAGAAAAAGAATCAGGAAGCGGCAGAGCTGTTGAAGCAGGTTTCACAACAAAAAGGTGTCACCCATTGGGTTGCGAAACGTCTCAGACTCCTGAATCCGCAATCTGAAAAAAAATAAACTGATAGCGTGATGCAGCAATGTGAAATCCTCATCGAGGTATTTGTACGGTGAGTGAAACGGGTAGCGTCTGCAAAGTCGTTACCCGTTTTTTAATGAATGTCCGGCAGATAATATTTCATAGGAGTTCGATGCGGATATTATGTGAACAGTCGGATACGAGCTGAAAAGCTCAGATGTTTTATTCTTTGACTCGGACGGATGTGTAAAAGCCATAAACGCTTGACATAAGCTTACCGATTTAGTTATAATTACAGTAAATTCAGAATTTTTAAGTCATTCGAGCGGTTTTATTTGAATTTGGTACGGAGGGTGTGTGTTCGAGAGCATAATCGGCCAGGAGATACCTAAAAAGACGATTGGATTTATGGTTGAGGCCGACCGGTTACCCCATGCGCTTCTCTTTACCGGACCGTATGGTGTCGGCAAGGGTGAGATGGCTCTGGAACTGGCTCGTATGCTCCTGTGTAAAAATGGACCGCAGTCAGGGTGTACAACATGCAACTCCTGCATTCGTGCATCCAGAATAGAGCATCCCGATCTCCATGTGCTTTTTCCCTTTCGCGCGATGCCAAAGTCGTCCGATAATCAGGCGGATTGGCTCGACGAACTCACCGGGCATAGAAAAAAGCTCGCTCATGAACCGTATGCGCCTGTCATGTACGAAAAAAGCAGGCAGATTGTCGTCGGGCTGGTGAATGAAGTTCATGAGCGTCTGCTTGAGAGTTCTTTCGAGGGTGGACGAAAAGTCTGTATCATATTTTCGGCTGAGCGGTTGAATGCTCATACCGCCAATTCACTCCTTAAAATTATCGAGGAACCGCCGCCCGGCGTACATTTTATTCTAACCACCGAGAGACTTTCTTC
This sequence comes from bacterium, assembly GCA_021372535.1. NCBI lineage: Bacteria > bacterium. The sequence continues at coordinate 11,313 of JAJFUH010000122.1, read as the reverse complement.
GGTTTTACCGACGATAACATCGCGTGCGTCAGTTGTGCGGTTTCGGCGTCTTACAGAAGGGGAAATATCCTCATATCTTGAGAATGTCCATGGCATCGGGCCTGAAAAGAGCCGCTCCTTTGTTTCTCTTGCGGAAGGGAGTTTAAAAACAGCAAAAGCTTTTACGTTTGACAATAAGGCCGATGTGCTTTCACATGCGTTCGGTCTCTATCGTGACGTTGCGCTTGGCAGACCAGATGATGTCATCAAAAACGCCTTTCCTTTTACATGGTCACGGGATGTGGCTGAAGCGGAAGGGTTGATAGAAGGATTTGCCCTTTTTACCCGGTCCGTGCTCAGAAAAAAGTGCGGTATGGAGTGGAGGTTTGAGAATTTTTCCGAGAATATCGGGCAGTTTGCCGGTGCTGCCGGTATGAAAGATTTACAGAATTTATCGGTCAGGCTTGAAGAAAGTCTCGAGATGCTTGGCCGCAATGTTAACGTATCCACAATCATGACATCGATTTTTTACGAGATATATGATACCTACAGACATTAAAGATACTGCGGAAACCACCATAGTCTATGAGATCGAGTTCAAAGGCGGAAGACGGGAGTATTTCCTGTGCCCCGACTCGATCAAGGTGAAACCGATGGCTTTTGTCATCGTCCAGGCCGACCGCGGCGAGCACATCGGCAGGCTTCACCGCATGGGACCGCGTACATTGTTCCCCCAGGCAAAAGAGGTAAAGAGCATACTGCGTCTTGCGACCTACACCGATATCCAGATCATGATGGATAATAAACGCAAAGAGAAGGAAGCTTTTACCGTATGCCAGCTGAAGATCGATAACCACGGTCTCAAGATGAAACTGGTTGATGTGGAGTACCAGTTCGACGGCAATAAAATCTGCTTCTATTTCACGGCGGATAAACGCATCGATTTCAGGGCGCTCGTCAAAGACCTTGCCGCCGAATACCGGACACGGATAGAACTGAGACAGATCGGCGTACGCGACGAGGCCCGGAGGCTCGGCGGGATGGGTGTTTGCGGAAGGCCGCTGTGCTGCAAGACATTCCTCAACCAGTTCGAGCCCATCACGAGCCAGATGGCCCGTGACCAGAATCTGAGCCTGAGTCCTTCAAAAATCAGCGGACTGTGCGGCAGGCTTATGTGCTGTCTTGCTTTCGAGGAGGATTTCTACCGGCTTCAGTCGGATATTTTCCCGGAGATCGGAGCGATCCTCGAACGGGACGAACAACAGTATGTTGTCACTAAAATCAACATATTCGGCGAAAGTTTCAGTATCAAAGACAGTAACAGCGCCGAAAAAGTCATGTATATCGATGAATATGCCAATTTCAGGATGATAGGGAAGATTCAGAAAGCTCCGGAAGAGAGTGAAACGCAATCACGGGAAGAATCCGCCGAAAGTGATAAAACGGAAAAACGCGAAGATATATCCGATAAAAGCGGCGGCGATGAAGGGGAACTCCTGGATTATGTGAGTGAAGATACGCTTACGGGCATGGACGATACCGAAGACATCGGGCAGGTCGATGAAGACCCGTATGCCGATGAATACTGAAAAGATGGTTTTTAAAAACGCTGTCCATATCTATTCACGCATTTTAATTGAACTCGGATTTTTGCGGATCAGACGGGTTTTCGCTGATTTGTTTTTTTATATTTATTTAAGTATGACCGGTTAATTCTTAAAAAATACCCCCTTTCTGTCACTTTGTGACATCCTTCCTCCGCAAGGGGACAGGATATATCTGCAAGCACCATACTATGTTGCCCCATCCGGGGGAAACAGGAGCGTAAGCGCCGAAGGGGGCTGTTGTAAAAAGTATGCGATATTACATCAAATACTGTGAAGATTCATTGAAAACCATAACGTTTTCAATACATTATGCCGAACAGATTAATTTTTATCTATTTGTGTCTTAGTGTCTTTGTGGTGAAATATTTTCATGAATAATAGTCCGGGATACGTGTATTTACGGATAAAATTCTGAATGGGAAAGGTTACAGGCGAAATACTGATGGGGAAATTCTATATTACGACGGCGATTGATTATGTGAACAGTTTGCCGCATATCGGTACGGCATATGAAAAGATAACCGCCGACTGCATCGCACGGGCAAAACGGATTTTGGGGTATGATGTCCGGTTTTCGATGGGAACGGACGAGCATTCGATCAATGTCAAAAAAAAAGCTGTCGAGGCCGGCCTTTCTCCCCGTGAATTCTGTGACCGTATGGCGGCGCAGTTCGAAGAATTCTGGGGAAAACTCTCCATTTCTTATGACAATTTCATCAGAACGACCGAAGACCGTCATATTATCGGCGTCACCGAGCTTTTTAAAAGGATTGATGCTGCCGGAGATATTTATACCTCCGATTACAGGGGTTGGTACTGCGAGGGATGCGAAGCGTTCATACAGGAAAAAGACCTGGTGGACGGCAACTGCCCGAACCACAGGACCAGGCCCGCCTGGATCGAGGAGACCAACTACTTTTTCAGGCTTTCACGGTATGGGCAGCCGCTGCTCGATATAATCCGTAAAAACCCAGATTTCATAAGGCCTGTCAGCAGACGCAACGAAATCGTGAAGCTCATCGAAGGGGGGCTCGATGATATCAGTGTATCACGTTCCGGCTTCGATTGGGGGATACCGCTCCCCGGCGACCCGACCCACGTGGTTTATGTCTGGTTCGATGCCCTTATCAACTATATTTCCGGTCTGGGCTTCGGGGGGGAAGATGAAAGTCTTTTCGATCGGTACTGGCCCGCCGATCTCCATATTATCGGTAAAGACATCACCCGTTTTCACTGTGTCATATGGCCGGCGATGCTCATGAGCGCCGGACTGCCGGTTCCGCAGTCGATTTTCGGGCACGGTTTCATTTATCACCGCGGCGAGAAAATGTCAAAAAGTCTCGGCAATGTGGTTTCCCCGCTCGATATTGCCGACACATACGGTGCCGATCCTCTCAGGTTCTTCCTCCTCAGGGAGGTGGTGCATGGACTGGACGGCGATTTTACCTTTGAACGGTTTATCGAGCGGTATAACAGCGACCTCGCCAATGATCTCGGCAACCTTGTGAGCCGCACCATCGCCATGATTCACCGTTACCGCGATGGCATACTTCCGCTCGATGCCATAGCGGGGGGATATCTTTTCCCCCGGCGTTTTTCGGATGTTGCCGATAAATGGAAGGAAACCATCGAGCGGTATGAACTATCGATTGCCTGCGATATCGTGATGGACTATGTCCGTGAGGCCAACAGATTTATCGAAGACAGGGCGCCATGGAAGCTTGCGAAGGATCCCGCGCATAAGGATGAGCTGGATAAAGTGCTGTGTGATCTTGCCTCGGTCATAGTCGGCACAGCGATACTCCTCTCTCCCTATATACCGGATACCTCCCGGAAAATCCGCGAGGCTTTCGGATGTTCCGCAACTCCGGGCGAGTTTCCCCTGGGAACGGGCGATGATATGGTTTTTATACCGTCCGGTACTGAAATACAGCAGATTAATGTACTGTTTCCACGAATAGAAGAGAAAAAGCAAATGTCCGAAAAAGAAAAGGAACCTTCTTCCGAATCCTCGACCCCGTCCGAAGAAGAGTACGTATCGATTGAGGATTTCGTGAAGCTTGATATCCGGGTCGGAACTGTGATGACCGCCGAAAAGGTGGAGAATTCATCGAAGCTCCTCCGTCTGAAAATCGATGATGGCAGGGGAGGCAGGACGATTCTTGCCGGAATCGCCAAAAATTATTCACCCGATGAGCTCGTGGGCAGACAGGTTTCGTTTATCGCAAACCTCCAGCCGCGTAAAATGATGGGCGAGTATTCTCATGGCATGGTGCTGGCTGCTGTGGATGGCGACAATGTGATGGTTCTTCACCCGAGCGGCACTGTAACGCCCGGTACGAAAGTGAGTTGAGGTGCTCTGTGATACTCATGCACATCTCGATTTCAATGACTTCGAGCAGGACAGGGACAGGGTTATCGAACGGGCGCACGAAGCAGGGGTGATGTGTATTATCAATCCCGGCTGTGATATTGAAACCTCAAAAAAAGCGGTACATCTTTCCCGGACTTACAGAGCTGTCTATGCCGCTGTGGGTATCCATCCCAACAGCACTCACGAAGCTGCTCCCGGTGATATTCTGGAAATAGCCCGGCTGGCCTCCGATCCCGGAGTTGTTGCGATCGGCGAGATCGGCCTTGATTTTTACCGGGACCGTTCGCCCCGTGATATCCAGATCAGAGCGTTGAGAAGCCAGCTCGATCTGGCCCGGGCTCTCGATCTCCCGGTTATTATCCATTTCAGGGCTGTCGAGTATGACGGGATCGAATGTATCGGTGAGCACTGTTTTCAGGGGCTTCGCGGAGTTTTCCATTGTTTCGGGGGGTCGGTCGGATTTGCTGAAAAAGTACTGTCGCTCGGTTTTTATGTCGGTTTTGACGGTCCCCTGACATACAGGAACTCCGACAGGATTGATGTTGCACGCTTTGTGCCGGTCGAACGGTGTCTTATCGAAACCGACGCACCTTTCCTTACTCCTCAGAAATACCGGGACAGGAGAAACGAACCCGCCTATGTCACGGAAGTTGCGTACAAGCTGGCGGAAATAAAATCCATGGATGCTGACGAGGTTATTGCGGCGACGGGTCGGAACGCTTGTGACCTTTTCGGGTTACATGCGGAAACAGTGCCCGGGAAACTGTAGCGGGCATCACACACGGAAAGGTCATGGCTTCACCGGCAGGGGTGATCGCAGTGAGCGGAAGCCACAGGGCGCAGAAACGATTCGGCCAGCATTTTCTGACAGACCGTCGAACAGCGGACCGTATAGTCGGAATTGCGGAAATCGGTCCCGATGATATCGTGCTTGAAATCGGTCCAGGGAAAGGGATTCTCACCGGATTTCTGCTTGACCGGGCCGGGCATGTTACTGCGGTTGAAATCGACCGTGATCTCGTCGGAATGTTGAGGGATATTTTTGCTGACCAGGGAAATTTCCGTCTGATCGAAGCGGATATACTGGGTCTTGATCTGAACGGGCTTTTCGGGGATGCCGGAAGGCGGATTACGGTTGTTTCCAATCTTCCGTATAACATCTCGACGCCTGTGATCGAGCTTCTCATCCGTAACAGGAAGCTCGTTGCGAATGCCGTACTCATGGTGCAGCGGGAAGTTGCACGGCGTCTGTGCGCTGTTCCGGGAACGAAGGATTATGGGCTGACCACGCTTAATCTGGCCCTTTGCGCACGGTGCCGAAAGATGCTGGACATAAAACCGGGAGCGTTTGATCCGCCGCCCGAGGTGGTTTCGAGTGTCATCTCAATCACCTTTAACGAGGGCAGTCTGTATCCGCTCAGGAACGAGAAGCTGTTCAGGGAGATCACCGGCGCGGCTTTCAGAATGCGCCGCAAGATGATTCGAAACAGCATGGTTCCTTTCATGCTTTCCCGGGGGATTTCCGGCGTCCGCGCGGCAGACATGCTCGCCGATGCAGGAATAGACCCCATGTCGAGGCCGGAAACTCTCGATGTATCGAAGTTCGTGGCAGTGAGCAACAGTGTTGATGCGGCTCTTTCCGGCTGTATTAACGGAGAGAAAAACCAATGAAGGCCGCGGCTGAAGTATTGATCGGAGTAACCGTGATGTTCATGCTGACCGGCGCCGCGGCGGCGCAGTTGAGGCAGGGCGTAACCGGCTTTGAGAGGAATGATCGTAACCTCAAGTGGCAGACAACCCACAGCGGGGATTTCGATCTGTCACCGAAATGGGGTTTCAACCTGCAAAGCCTCCTGTCAACCGAGCTCAACATGAGGACAGGTTCCGATGTCGAGAACCGGTGGAAGGACGATATCAATAACAGGGCCGCACTGAACTATGCTGCATCCGATAAGATAAGTCTTGGTTTCATGGCCGATGAAAACTTCAACAGAGATTCCATGAATTCTGTCGGAAAATCACTCATGACAGTCAATTATGGCGGTTCGTTGCGGTATATACCGGGAGAGAGTACGAAAATGAGCGGTGCTGTCGAACATACCTCCGATACACGTTTCGGAAAAGATGACAGCGGCACCACGTTCAAAGGAAGGCTGAATTACGACGACAGGCCGTTGAGAACAAATACAAATCTCCATACTTTTTTTGATGCCAATGTCAACAAGTCCAGAATGGCCCGAAAAAACGACCGGTATTCTCTGTCGGGCGCTCTCGCATACGACTATGATTTTGCAACGGTTGCGATGAAAGTCAATGATGACAGATCCACAATCGGGTATTATGATGTCAAGAAAGGCGAAGGCGGTGACAGTCGCAGTACCATCGAGCTGAGGAACCAGAATGACCGTAATTTCGAGCTGTCGCTGTTCCGGGGAGACCTGAATTCTTACCAGGACAGAACGTCATTTCTGATTAACATGAAGCTTGGAAGCGGGAAAACGGACGATACCGCAAACGAGGACTCCCTTTCGATATCGAAATTCCACAACAATCTTGAGACCAGTCTCAGGGATTTTCGGGTCAGAGCGGTAAAAAGGATAGGGAATCGAATTTCAGCGGGCTGGGAAGCCGGGTATACGAAGGATGTCAAGGATGTCCAGTTGAAAATACGGTCGAGAACCCAGACCGATGTCATTACAAAGGGGGATATCGGGATCACGTTCGGTAAATCGGACAGCCTCAGTGTGTTCGGATGGATATGGCGCACCCGGAACGATACTCCCCAGGGGGTTTCCAATGACCGTGATGAGCTGAAATTCGAAAGCGGAGCGAAATATCACAGAAGTTTTTCCGATAATTTTCAGACTATTCTTGACTTTCGCATGCTTGAGACGCATTATGTAAATATAGACATTTCGCAGTCGTCACAGAACAAATGGATGAAGACGTATCTCTTTTCCCCTTCCCTCGTTTATGTGCCTGCATCGTTTCTGTCGATTAGACATGAGGTGAATGTTTATGCGAACTATATCGAGTATGATTACGAGATTCCTCAGTTACCGAGAAGCAACATAACGAGGAGAGTTTCTTCGGAAACATGGACCGATGTGGCGGTAACAGAAAAGACGCTTCTGAAAATAGGACTCATGGTGGAGGAGAACGACTACGGGAATCTGAACATGAAGCGGGACATGATTCCTGTTGAGGAGGGTATAAAGAGGTTCTGCAATCTGGCGGTTGATTACCGTTTTACCGACTGGATGGTGGTTACTCCACGATATATCTACGCCATAAGGAAAGACTGGAAAAAAGCAGGAAGCGCATTTAATTTATATCGACGGGAGGTCGATCAGACTTACGGTATTGATTGTTGTCTTTTTAAGAATAGATCGAATGATTACGAGTTCATGTTGAGCGCGAAGCGAATCGTAAGAGAAACACAAGCATTTCCGCCAAGAATCAGGAATTATATCACCATGACATTGAGGTATGGATTCTGACATGGATGCAAAAGAGCCAAAATGGGTTCTCCCCGGTCGTGATTTTGAAATCATGGCCGATCGTCTGATAAATGAACGACCGATGCCGAAGCATTTCGCACGGATGCTTGCCATCAGGAACATATCGACCATGGCAGAAGCTGAAGCATTTATAAATCCGTCCCTCAACGATCTTCGCGATCCGTTTCTGATGGCCGATATGGAAAAAGCTGTTAAACGGCTCAAACGGGCGCTGACCAACGGCGAGCGAATCATGATACTTGGCGATTATGATGTTGATGGCGTGTGCGGAACGGCACTCTTTATCAGGGTCATGTCGAACCTGGGTCTTCAGGTGGGATACCATGTGCCCAACCGTTTCAAGGAGGGGTATGGTGTTTCCCGCGAGGGCATCGATAACGCGATTAATTTCGGTGCGACGCTCATCATGAGTGTCGATTCGGGAATAACTGCTTTCGATGAGGCGGAGTATATCAAGAAAAAAGGCATCGATTTCATCATAACCGATCACCATGAGCCCCAGTCTGTACTCCCTGATGCAATGGCTGTACTCGATCCCAAGCGGAACGACTGTAATTACCCCTTCCGCGAGCTTGCCGGGGTCGGTGTCATGTTCAAGCTTCTCCAGGCGCTGTATACCTTTACCGACATGGACCCGGCCGAGCTCTATGATGAGCTCGATCTTGTCGCCCTGGGGACTGCGGCCGATGTCGTGCCCCTCATCGACGAGAACAGGGTATTGGCCAAGTTCGGCATCGAGCGTATAAAAAATACCGCAAACACCGGTCTTGCGGCACTCATGGAAATCTCCAGGGCTGTCAAGGAACGGTCGAATTCCAATAATATCGTCTATTTCCTTGCCCCGCGCCTTAATGCCCCCGGGAGACTATCAAACGCTTCCAAAACCGTCGATCTCCTGATCTGTGAGAACTGGCTCAAGGCGCTTAAAATTGCCGATGAGATTGAAAAAGAAAACTCGGTACGCCGCATGATGAACGACCGTGTATACAATGAGGCGGAAGCGATGATTCTGGCAATGAGCCATGACGAGTGGAACACCGGGATCGTGCTGGCTTCTGAAAACTGGCATCAGGGAGTTATCGGTATCGCTGCTTCACGGATTGTTGAAAAATACTATCTTCCGACTGTGCTCATCTCCCTCGAACACAATGACGGCAAGGGTTCGGCCCGGAGTATCAAGGAATTTGACATTTGCGCCGCAATGGGAGAGTGTGAGGATATCCTCGATACATACGGGGGTCATAAATATGCCGCGGGTCTCAGTATCAAAGCCGATAAAATCGGGGAATTCAAAGTAAGGTTCAGGGATATAATCAGACGTGATCTGTCCCTCGGTGTTCCGTTGCCAAGTATCACGATCGATTCCGAACTCGACCTGTCTTCCCTTAACGACACCATGATCAATTTTCTCAATAAGCTCTCGCCATTCGGAGAGAACAATCCCATGCCGCTGTTCCTTACAAGGAAACTGCTGTCGGTGGGTGAACCGAGGATTGTGGGTAAGAATCATCTCAAGTTCAAAGTTACGGACAACACAATGGTTTTCGATGCAATAGCCTTCAATATGGGGGATTATCTGGGTCGTGTAAGAATCGGCGGGCCTCCGATGGATGTATTGTATAATGTCGAACGAAATTACTGGATGGGAAGAAAAACCATTCAACTCGTTGTAAAAGCAATAAGATAATATTGTTTCGGGTAATCCGATATGTAATCATAACGGCTTAAACTCAGATAATTTTCTGTGTTTTTTAAGGTTATATGTAATTATGTATTGGCAGGTTGTAAAAAACCTGCTATATTTTTGGGGAATATATATATAAACTTTTTTCCCGGTCTGACAATTATGATAGAAGAAAATGTAGATATTATTCATATCCTTCAGGAAAAAACCCACAAGAAAGTGTGGACATTTGCGGGAGGAAAAGGCGGAACCGGAAAAACTGCGATGACCGCTAATATCGGTATTGCCCTTGCAACGATGGGTTACCGTATAATTCTTGTCGATGCCGACCTTGGCGGGGCGAATCTCCATACCATTTTAAATATAAAACGGCCCAAATTGACCCTTTCCGACTTTATCAACCGCCGCGTGGATTCCCTTCAGAGTATTCTGCTCACTACTCCGAGCGAAAATCTCATGCTTATCAGCGGCGGAAGCGAGATGGTCGGTCTTGCAAACATCCCGTTTCAGAGCAAGGTTCGTCTCCAGAAGCACCTCGATAACCTGGAAGCCGATTTTATTCTGCTCGATCTGGGCGCCGGAACGAACTACAATACCCTCGACTTTTTTGTTCTTTCGAATGAAGGATTTGTGATCTGCAATCCCGAACCGACTGCAAAAATTAACGCGTATTCCTTTATGAAAGGCGTCGTATACCGTCTCATCGAGCGGGAAGTAAAAAAAGATACCCGTATCTATGAGCTCATCATAAAAGAAGGGCGAAACAACAAGAGCGGCAGTCTTGCGATTCCCGAACTGCTCAGGCGAATGCATCAGGTCGATCCTGAATCGACGGCCAGGATTCACAGGCGGCTGACCGAGTTCAAACCCAAGCTTGTCATGAACCGGCTCCGCAGGTATTCGCAGGAACGGGAGGGTATGCAGCTCGCAAAACTGGCCGAGAAATATCTCGGTGTCTCCATGGAATATCTCGGTATGGTCAGGGATGATGCCCATGTTGTTGACTCATCCGAACTCATGATGCCCTTTGTTCTTCAGTTCCCGGGCTGCGGCGCTTCAAAGGATATTTACACGGTTATTTCAAAACTGGGAATCGAGGACCGTTTGGGACGATTCAACCTCAATCGTTCATCTAGACTCAAGCGGTATATTAAAACGGAGCGGCGTTACTGGTATCAGCAGTAAATCAGCGTACCGTTCGCGGTATGACCGCATAACGGACTGCAAAATCGGTTGTCCCCACGGAGTTTCCGGATTAAAACCAGCACACACTTCTTCCATTATTATTTCCGGCGCATGTATTGCTCCTTACCGTCCTTTGTATTATATTACTTAATCCTATAGGTTTATTTATTTCCAGAGAAAGGTAAGGTTTGGTATGAAAAGGCTGTTTTTGTGGAGTGTTATGTGCGGTCTTATGATATATGTACTTTCATGCTCATCTTCCAAAAATACCGGAAAAAGCGGAATTGTAACGATAATTTATTCGGGAAATATCGGGGCACGATACGATCCCTGCGGCTGCCGTATACCCCTTGGCGGCCTGGCGCGCCGATCTACGGCTATCAGCGATATTAAAAGCATGTCGGAAAATGTTCTGGTTCTCGATACGGGGGCGCTCGTATTTGAAAAGCATAACCTTTACCCGCCGTACGAAAATACCACGAGAATGACCGCGCACCTCGTGACGGAAATGATGAACCGGATCGGAATTGATGCGGTAAACGTATCGAAGATAGACCTCGCTTCCGGTCCGGATACTCTCCTTGCCATCAGCAAGGAATCATCGTGGCCGTGGCTCTCGGCCAACATTGTCTGGAAAGATTCGGGCAATCTTCTGTTTACACCGGATATTATAAAAACGGCCGGAAATTTCAATGTAGGGATTTTTGGTTTAATGGACCAGACTTCCATGGGAATACCGCTCCTTAACGAGCGTGACCCTATTACCGTTCTCGACCCCGCCGAAACAGCGCGGCCCCGCCTCAGCGCCCGCGTCCTCGCTTCTGATGGCGCCGTCGAGGTCCTGCTGCAGGTGCCCGACGGCTATCACATCACCGACCTGAAGAACGGCTTCTTCGCCGTGGCCGTCGTGGCCAACGGTTTCCTCGCCCTGGACCGGGCGGTCTTCCCCGCCGGCGTCCCGTA
>JAJFUH010000121.1 GCA_021372535.1 bacterium | reverse complement strand
CATCTTCACCTGGCCCCTCCAAAATCCATACTGAGTTGTATTGTAATGAATTGATTATACATAGCATAACACCCTTTGGAGCTTCTGATGTAAAAACCCCATTGAAAAGCCCGTGGAAACAGGCTTTTCTCGGGGCGCCCTTTCCTTGGTTACTTCCTTTGGGCACGCAAAGGAAGTAACATCTAAAAAAAAGTGTTCTTAAAAAATGGGTGATGGCCGGAAAATGCATTTTTCCTGGCGGCCTTCCGGAATCAATTCTGAGTTGTATTGTAATGAATTGATTATACATAGCATAACACCCTTTGGAGCTTCTGATGTAAAAACCCCATTGAAAAGCCCGTGGAAATAGGCTTTTCTCGGGGTGCCCTTTCCTTGGTTACTTCCTTTGGGCACGCAAAGGAAGTAACATCTAAAAAGTGTTCTTAACCTCGATTTATCTGAAAAAGCATTTACGGGTCCCGGTACTGAAGCCCCGTCCTGGTGTTGGGGAATCTCTGTAACGCCGTCATTCCCGAATCTTTAATCGGGAATCCATATGCAGCCTGCATATATTTTTCATCCTTCGTTGTGACTATCTATAGTCATGGAAATTATTTGTGAAAATATTTCACCATATTCGCCGCGCTGCTCTGCGTCGCACTCGGAAGACGCAAAAAGTCATAACGGATTATTTTTTACATGACGAAATAATTATTCGTGTTTTTTTATTGTAGGGGCAACCCCCCGTGGTTGCCCACTGTAGAAAAAATCCGCGTTCAATTTCAATTCATGAACAGATCTGGTTAAAAAAATGGGTGATGGCCGGATATTTTACTTCTTGCGTTGAACCCGTTAAATATATATCCTGAATTATATGCAAATCTTCGCGTCTTTTATATTCTCAGCCTTTTAAACCTGAAAGTAATTATTTTCACAAAAACCTTTTACCCGAATCGAGGAGGGGCATTTTTCATGAAAGAACCTAAAAAGATTTTCAATCATCCTGACTGGGAGATTTACTGGCCGAGCCGTGTCACTTTTGTAGGGTTTCTGCTGGCATGGTTTTTTGTCGGCGTCATTATAGTCTTCACCATGATTCTTGCGCGTATCGGTGCATGATCTGAATCGACGATTTGTCTTATAATTCCATACATAAGAGAGGATACACATGCTCGGTATTCAACCGCTCGATATTATAGTGTTATTTCTTTATTTTATAATCATTTTCCTGACAGGATGGTGGAGCAGCAAAAAAATCAAGGATACCGGTGACTTTTTTATCGGTGGACGGAAATTCGGAAAATTTCTCACCGCGATGCTGAGTTTTGGCACCGGCACCCATGCCGACCAGGCGGTCGGAGTGGTTTCGAAGAGCTATACCGTCGGTCTGTCCGGAATATGGTATGAATGGATGTGGCTCCTTGTAAATCCATTTTACTGGATTTTTGCCGCAATAATCCGTCGTCTCAGGGTAGTTACAACCGCCGATTATTTCCGTCTGCGGTTCAACCAGAACATCGCTGCGCTGTATGCTTTGCTCGCCGTTATAATCCTCATGCTCAATATCGGTACCATGGTTCTCGGTTCAAGCCGCATCATTGAAGGTTTGACCGGCGGAGGCATTACGTTTTTCTGGGCGTTGATCATCATAACGGTGCTGTTTGTTTTCTATGGTCTGGCTGGAGGAATAGTAGCCGCTGCTCTCAACGATGTCATCCAGGGTATTCTCACCATCGTTTTTTCGTTCCTTATCATTCCGTTTATATTAGCCAAGATCGGGGGTTTTCATGCGCTTCATCAGAAGGTACAGGCGACCTCCGACTATAACATGTTCACCCTTATCGCTCCCAAGGGGATAACGGCGTTCTTTGTTTTAATGATCGTGGTGAATGGTATTTTCAACTGGGTGGTCCAGCCCCATGTCATCCCGTCGAGCACGGCGTGTAAAACCGAGATGGACAGCCGGGTCGGTGTGACCTACGGCAATTTTATCAAACGGTTCTGCACGATCGCATGGGCATTTACCGGTGTCGCCGCCATAGCGCTCATTCCCGGTCTCGACAATCCCGATCGTGCATTTGGAGAGATGGCGCGTATTCTGCTTCCCGTCGGGCTTGTCGGACTGCTCATCGCTTCTCTGCTCGCCACCATTCAGTCGACCGGCGTTGTTCTCATGCTGAGCGGCTCGAGTATTTTTGTCAGGAATATATACTCGGTGTATTTTGAAAAGGGCAAAAATGAAGCCCATTACCTTCTTGCCGGACGTATCGCTTCCTTTGTCATTGTTGTGGGAAGTCTTGGCTTTGCCATGCTTCTCCCGGGAGTTGTAAAAGCGCTCGAACTCTTCATGGTTATTCCGGCCCTTCTCGGTGTTCCGTTCTGGATGGGCATCGTCTGGAGACGGGCGAATCCGGCATCCACCTGGGCAAGTTTCATTGCGTCGAGTCTCGTGTGGATGTACACGGAATTCTTCACGGAAATGCCGCTGCCATGGCAGATGGTCTCGTACCTGTCGGTGGGGCTTATCGCCGGATTTATCGTAGGATCGTTGACGAAACCGCTCCCGAAAGAGCAGCTCGACCCGTTTTATAAACGTCTTCAAACGCCGGTTCTTGAGGAAGAACACCTTGAAAGTGACCTTGTGGAAACCCACGCGATATAGAAGCGTGATAAAAAATGTCACATGTCTGGATACAGGCTGTCAAGGGTCGGCACAAAGTGCCGATCCCCGATTAATAATTCGGGGACATGCTTACATGCTGGCGAACCCCAAAAATCCATGATGAATTGTATTGTAATACATTGATTATAAATAGAATATAGACCATTAATGCCTGTGAATTTATAAACCCGTTGAAAAGTCCCGCGGTCACAACCGGTTTTCGGAAAAAGAATGGGTGCTGTCCGAGCGAGCCGGAGGCTCGTGAGTTCACACATTCCCGAAAAACGGGCGGTGAACGTGGAATAAGGCTTTTCACGGGGTGCCCTTTCCTTGGTTACTTCCTTTGGGCACGCAAAGGAAGTAACATCTAAAAAAAGTGTTCTTAAAAAAATGGGGGGTTGCCAGGATTTCCATGCCCTTAACAGCACCGAAACAATAAATTTCATTATCGGGCGTGTGAAAAAGATACTTTTTCACAGCCCTCTTAAAGATTCGGGAATGACGGCGTTACAGAAATTCCCAACACCATGCCGGG
>JAJFUH010000120.1 GCA_021372535.1 bacterium | reverse complement strand
TCACATCGATGATCATCCCTGTTTCCGCATCCAGTATCAGGATTCCGTCTTTCGCCGATTCAAAGAGCCGACGGTACCGGATCTCCGTAGCGCTCAGAGCCTCCTCGGCCTGCTGGCGGGAAAGAGCGATACCGATACTGGCGCTCAATCCTTCAAAGAAACGGATCATCTCCAGCGTGAATCGATTCCGCCGGCGATCATTTAACTGTAACAGCCCGATGATACTTTCACCTACCCGCAGAGGGATCAGCGCAACGGACTCGTAGCCCTCGCCGTTACAGCGGTTGCGGGTACGCGCCTGACGATCCTTTTCAGAGGTCGAAGCCAGCAGGTCCGTGGTAGAATTACTCCAGAAACTGCCATCCGCTGTAAAATAGGAGTACTGCGTATCGGTCCGGCTGTGCAGGATATTGCCGCACATGCATTCCAGCACGGGATTACCCTCCGCGTCGCGCACAATCTCCCCTGTCTCATCGCGCGCGCAGAGATAGCGCTCCATCTCCACGAATTCAGCAGGGAACCCGACGGTCTGGTAGTACGGAAAGTCGCCATCCTCGCGCAGGCGGATACCCACTGCCTCAATGCCCGTGCTCTCCCTGACCAGCTCTATGATGTCGCGAATCGTGTCGGTGGTGTTCTCGATATGGTTCAAACGTTCCAGCACTTTCCGCTCCAACTGTTCCTGTTCCTGAGCTTTTTTGCGTTCGGTGACGTCCTTCGAAAGCACGACGATCGACTGTGGATTTCCCGACGAATCATGAATGACACCGGCCGATACTTCTCCCGGAAATTCACGCCCGTCTTTAGTCACCAATAGATACTCCACACTCTCTTGGAAACCCTTATCGAGCATTTCTTTTAAAACCGCCATTGCTTCCTGACGTTCTCCCGGAGCTGCAAGATCGAAAGCACTCTTGCCGACCAACTCCTCTTTCGATGAAAAACCATGCATTTTCACAGTTGCCGGGTTACAGTCGCGTATTGTTCCATTCAGATCGAGAACAGTAATTGCATCGGGAGAAGAGTTGAATACCGATTGCAGCTTTTCTTCGGATATCCTGAGCTCTTCCTCCGCACGCTTTTTTTCGGTGACATCGGTGAAGAAACCAATATTACACTCCCTTCCATCGATCAAAGACTTTGTTGTGGTTATATTCGCATACACTATCTCCCCATTTTTTCTCAGGCACTGTAATTGTGCCAGTGTTATTTCTCCTCGCGCCTGAGCCATAAATACAGAAATAACATGCTCTAAATCTTCTTTGGGATGAATATCCTCCAAATGCATCCCTAACAGTTCTTCTGTGCTGTAGCCCAGTATGTTACTGATGGCGGGATTGGCATATATAAATGCTTTTGTCTGAATATCTGCAATCAGTATACCTTCACCGGCATTTTCAAATAATATTCGGTAGCGTGCTTCCGATTGCATCACCGCTTCCTCCGCAACGGCCTGCTGAATGACCATGGCGACAGCGCTGCCGAGTCCTTCCAGCATTGAATCTTCAGCGGGAAGTATTGGGTGCCGGGCGAACAGTGCAAGGACTCCTATCGTTTTTCCGCCGGGAATATGGAGCTGGTATCCCGCGAACGATTCGAGCCCCAGCTCGCGCGCCCATTCATGGTTGTGGACGCGGGGATCGTTCTGCACATCGTTGGTGATGAATTTTGGGTCTTCATCCGACGCTACACGTCCGATCTTATAACAGCCGAACGGAACGCGGCGGTGGCCTCCGCCGTCTGTGTGGGTGTACCGTCCGGAACTCGCCAGCAGATGCAGGCATTTGTCACGGTAACGGCAGACATGCGGCCCTTTATGAACCTTGGCATGTTTACAGTCACGCTCGCACAAGTCCCCGGGCCGGATCAGCCATATCCGGCAGAAATCGGCGCCGAAGACACTGACGATACTGTCGGTTATGATTTTCAGTTTGTTTTCGAGCGACGCCGGTACAAGAAGCGAATGCTGAAGGTGATTAACACCCTGCCTCTGGAGGTGTAATTTCTCCCGTTCCTCTTCCGCCTGCTTGCGCATGGTGATGTCACGAACTACGCACAGAACCCGGGTATTTGATAGAAATATCGTACGAGCTTCATATGTTTGTAATTCATCACCAATCATAATCTCGTATTCAAACGAGGTTATTTTACCTGTATTGAGCGTCTTATGAATCGCTTCCTTCGCCCGTTTGGAAACATTGGGAGGCATAACTTCATTAACATTTTTTCCTAAAAATACTTCTGGAGAAGCATAGAGGTTTGATCCGTCGGGAGCGTGATAGTCGAGTATAACTCCATCTTTTGTGAAACTAAAAAGCAAATCGGGTACGGCATTCAATATGGCACGGTTTTTCTCCTCACTCTCATGCAATGCCTTTTCTGCCAGCTTTCGTTCGGTGATGTCGGTAACGGTCAAAAGAATTTGTTTGAATTGTTCTTTCTCGGAGGGAATATTTACGCCTATGATAATATTGATCAGCCTCCCGTCAACCGTCCTGTTAACCGACTCTTTCTCGAAATACGGCTTTCCTTCTGCAATCGCAACCATGAAATCACGAAACCACTCATGTATTTCGGGAACTATATTTTTACCATAAGGCACCAGAATTTCTTTTTTGGTTTTGGCGCCGTATAGTTTGAGGGTCGTATCATTTACATCGAGTTTTTTCGTTAAAAACAATGCCTTTTCTACCGTCTCAGGGTGGTCCTCAAAATATGTATGAAAATCGGTGATAGCTTGCGCTCGCAAATCATCGATAATCTGAAATGCTCCGCTCCAGTCCTGCTCCCATATCGAGACAGCCGCATTATTGAAGATGTTCCGGAACCGTTCCTCGCTTTCACG
>JAJFUH010000119.1 GCA_021372535.1 bacterium | reverse complement strand
CAGAGGGACAGAGGGACAGAGGGACAGAGGGACAGAAGGACAGAAGGACAGAAGGACAACATAGTATTTATACTGTAATGAGGAATTATCAGTATTCATATAAAAAACAAACCCGCGAATATCCGCGTATCATAAAATTTTAAGAATTGATCGGGCTCTATACTCTCAAACAATTATGGAAATGCTCTTTACATTTCTCTTCTGCCTCGTTATGATACGGGATATGTGACAATATTAACCTTTTTACGAAAGGAAACAATATGGGAACCCGGCGATTTTTTATATCAAAAGGTATTCGGGTAGCCGGTGCTGTCGCTGCCGGTTCGGCGCTTTCGGCAGGAAGCCCCGGAATCGCCCATGCACGGCAGTGGAAACCATCGCCGACCCATGACAGCCTTATCCGTATCGGGGCGTTGACATCGGGGTATCAACACCATCTGTTCAGCATCTGGGGTCCCATGATCAATCCGGTGCCTCAGAACAACACGACGCTGCCCCGCATGAACGGTATGGTCATGACTCATGTGTGGGACATCAATAAGGAACACCAGCGCGAATTTGCCCAAAAATTCAATGTTCAGGAAGTTGAGCACTACGATGATATGGTCGGGAAGGTCGATGCGGTGATGATCTGCGAGGTATGGTCAATCGACCACTGGCCGCAGCTTGCGGCGCCGTACCTTAAAGCCGGCATCCCGGTATTCTTCAACAGGCCCTTCGCTTCGAGCATGGGCCGGGCAAAGGCAATTGTGAACATGTCGAAGGAGACAGGCACCCCCATTTGCACGCTCTCGTCATGGGAGTTCTGTTTCCCCGCATCGGCAATGCGCCGCAAGCTGAAATCCCTTGCCGGAGACAGCGAACACCCGACAATCAACGGAATCGTCGCCTATAATGCCTCGACCGACATCACCCATGATATTCACGGCATCTGGCTCATACTGGCATGCGCCGGGCCGGGTGTGGAAAGTGTCGGCGCCGATATTGCCGGGAAGGACATTTATAAAACGACATCCACGACATGGACGATCAAGTTCAAACCCCGCGGAGACGATCCGCCGTTCTTTGCCTGCCTTGTCAACAGCTCCGATGTCGACTCGAACGCATGGATTAAAGTGATCACGAACAAGGGAACATTCGAGACAAGCCTTCTGTATATGGAAGACTACGACATGCGCCGGTACGAGTACTTCAACACCCCCCTTATCGAGTTTCAGAAGATGGTGGAGCGTGGGGAGATGCCCCAGACTTACGACCATATTCTCGAAAAAACCGCTGTTTTCCTTGCCGGTGTCAGGTCCTGGCGGGAACGGAACGGCGGGAAAGTCCGCATCGACGAGCTGGAGGACGATTATTATGTCCAGGCTGATACGGGAGTTGAGGAATATCCCAAAGACATGTTCAGGTAAGGCAAACGGGTTATCCGGATATTTTCGTACCTTTGTCGATTTCCTCTTCATGATTGAGACGGCCGGTAATAATCAGCCTTTCATTATATTTCATCATCGGGTATGTGAGAAAGATACTTTTTTTACTACCCTCAATGATTGGATTGGTAAATGACGAGAGTGTTATCGATATGTTTCCTTTTTCTTTTTCCCCTTCGTATGATCGCGGCTGAAACCGGATACATGGAGACAAAAAAGAACTTTACTCAGCCGGATTCACGGTTTGCAGGGGCTCCATTTTTCTCGTGGAACGATCTCCTCGATGAACAGGAGCTGCGGAGGCAAATCCGCGAGATGCACAACCAGGGGCTCGGCGGTGCCTTCCTCCACCCGAGAACAGGCATGATCACGCCCTATCTGTCGCAGGAATATATGGATATGTACGAAGCGTGTATCGATGAGGGGAAACGTCTCGGATTCGATATATGGCTCTATGATGAGGATCGCTGGCCGAGCGGATCGGTCGGCGGGCGGATCACCCGTATGGGGCCTGAGTATGTTATCAAAACCCTCATGTGCTCTGAAATCAAGCCCGGCGAACTGGAAACCTTCCGGAGGGATTCATCGACTGTCGGCCTGTTCACCGCCCGCTTGAATGGAAACCGTATAAGCGACCTGAAGATTCTGCCGCCTGACAGGTCATCTGCCGCCCCGGAAGGGAACACGATACTGAGAGTGTGGGTCTATTACGGCCGGTATGGCACACTGCCGAACTGGTTCTCCGATCTTCTCGAGCCGAAGGTGGTCGAGCGTTTCATGGAGCTCACCCACGGGGCGTTTAAATCCCGGTTTTCCGGTGAATTTGGTAATACAATCCCCGGTATTTTCACCGACGAACCCAACTGGTCGTTTACGCCATGGACGTATGGTTTTCCGGATTATTTCAGGGAAAAAAAGGGCTATGATATTGTACCCTTGCTGCCGTTCATTTTCTATCGCGGGGAGGGTTCCGCAAAGGCGCGGTATGATTTTTATGCGGTGATGACCGATCGTTTCATCGAGAATTACACCGAACGTATCGGCAGGTGGTGCAGCGAGAACAATCTCATTTTTACCGGTCACATGCTCCATGAGGACAATCTGTTCGTGCAGACCGCCCATATCGGCGCTGCCATGCCGCATTACGAATTCATGCAGATGCCGGGCATCGACCACCTGAGCCGCGACATCGCCGATCCGCTCCTTCCCAAACAGGTCGCAAGTGTCGCTCACCAGATGGGCGACCGCAGGGTGCTCACTGAGACATATGGTACCGCAGGGTGGAACGTCACGTTCGAGGACATGAGATGGATAGGGGAGTGGCAGTATGTGCTCGGGGTTAACTTTCCCTGTATGCACCTTGCACACTATTCGCTCCGGGGGCACCGGAAACGGGACTTCCCGGCATCTCTCCACTATCAGCAGCCGTGGTGGCCTCACTACCGGTATTTTAACACCTATACGGCGCGGCTCCTCTATATGCTCACGAGAGGTTCCCATACCTGCGACATCCTCGTGATTCACCCCATCGAAAGCGCGTGGATGATTACCGATTACATTCCCGGTGCGGGTTACCGGTGGGATACGTTCGTCAGAATTTATAAAGACACCGAAGTGGCCCGCCTCAACGATGCATTTGTTTCTCTCAGCCGTCATCTCCTCGAAATTCACCGTGATTACGATTACGGCGATGAGCGGATCATGTCCCGTCACGGATCGGTCGAGGGGAACCGTATCAGGGTTGGCTCGAAAACGTACGGCACGGTTATCGTTCCGTCCTCCCTGACCATGCGGAAAACAACGCTCGATCTGCTCCGGGAATTCAGGCGTAACGGCGGAACGGTCATTACGGTCGGGCCGACTCCAACGATGATCGAAGGAGTGGATTCACCGGAGCTTTCACAGTTTTTCGCCTCCGTAAAAAGAGTTTCCGGCAGCCGTGCCGAACTCAGGAATATCCTCGACTCGCTTTCTGGTGCGCGAATCACCGTTGTCGATGAGGAAGGCAACGATGCCGGAACGATTTACAGTCAAGAGCGCATCAACGGGAATATGAGAATTTTTGTCCTTGCGAACATCAGCAGGGATACAGCAGTTTCTACCCGTGTCTCTATTCTCGGAACGGGAAAACTCGAGGAATGGAATCCCGAAAACGGCACATCACATTCGCTTCCGTGCAGTATCGGAGATGGCACGATTACCACCGGTTTGACTTTCGCTCCCGCCGGGCTGCACATTCTCGTTCTGGACGAAAGCGCGAAACCGGAAACGGTGACGAATGATTCTCCTGTCCCTGTCCGTAAAATCGATCTTAAGAATACATGGTCGTTCACACGCAATCATCCGAACGCCATTACCCTCGATTACTGCCAGTTCAGAACCGATGACATGGACGGATGGAGCGAGGAAATGCCTGTTCTAAAAACTCATAAACTCCTTTGCGATATGAAGAAAAACCAGTCGGTGACCCTGAGGTTTACTTTCGATTCCGGAATAAAACCTCCGGACGGAACTTTTCTCGTTCTCGAAACTCCGGAACAGTTTGCCATAACCGTTAACGGGCGGGAAACGGAGAAAAACGACGCCGGTTATTTTTGGGATATCAGTTTCAGGAAAATTTCCATCGGGAACCGGCTCGTCAAGGGACGTAATACCATCGACCTGACCTGTTTTTTTATCGGCGATATCGATGCATACATCGAGACCATCGATCCGGGCAAACGGGAAACAGAGAGAAAACGTCTCAGTTATGGTATGGAGCTTGAAAGTGTATACATTGCCGGTGATTTCAGGGTAAAACAGACAAGTGCCGACAAATTCGCTTTTGCCGAGGAACCATCGGGCGAGATACTTACCGGCGACCTCGGCCCGCAGGGATACTGGTTTTATCCGGGCAGCATGACATACAGTCAGCGCTTTGTATTACCGGAGCGTTCCACGTTCAAAAGAGCGGTTCTGCACTGCGGGCATATCGATGCGGTGGTGAGCAGAGCCGTTGTCAACGGCCACGAAGCCGGATACCTTGCATGGCAGCCGCTCGAACTCGATATAACTCCCTGGGTAAAGAGCGGCGAAAATACGATTGAAATCGAGGTTATTGGCAGTCTCAGAAATCTGCTGGGCCCTCATCACCACATTGAACAGGAGCCCCGGTTTACCGGTCCCTGGCATTTCGAATATGGAGATAACTGGGCGGATTCCTATCATTTCGTGCCATTTGGCATTACGGGCGATGTGTCGGTCCTGATCGAAAATTAAGAAGAGAGAGATTATGAAATATCTCTGATTATACCGCAATCATTCCATCTTTATTGCTCCTGCGATTAAACAGTAGCATCGAATGACGTCATGCCGAACTCGATTCGGCTTCTATTCCAAATAATAGTATCATAATTTATTTGCAGAATCACAATAATCCCCCAAAGCCTTCTCTGTCTTGAGTTTTTGCTTCAGGCGGTCGTATTCCGGATGAGGGGACGGATGTTCCCGGCGTGACGGAGGACAAGAACTGATGCGTCGGGCCCTTTCATCCCGAACGCCTTTTCAAGCGCCTCCGCGGGGGTCTCCGCATAGAGAAGGCCGGTATGTTCGGCGGATTTTCTCGTAATGCCGCGGCTGACCATCATACACATTCCCCGTTCGGTGACAACCCGGTAGACGGAGATGAGATTATGGGTGACAACCGGGTGGAGAATTTTTCTGTTGTGCAGGTTCATGATTGCATCGAGGTCTTTGAAACCGTATTGTTCGACTTCCGGAATATTGTGGCATATTCCCTCCGGGCATTCGGCAACATCGATCACCACGGCACCCTGTTTCATGCAGATGTACGCCGGTATGAGCCCTTTGGTCGACTGCCAGAAATCGAGATCGTTCTTGAAGGCATCGAAAATAACGATATCAGCCCGGCTCGGGATGATCACCGTAAAGATACCGGAAGCGGTTTCGGCGCCGGTTCTATGGGCTTCGACAGGATTTCCGGCAACGGCATGTACAATTTCCATGTTATTGTTTACTATCGTGTTGACAATATAGCTCAGCCCCGCTTTTAACGCCACCTCGTCGATGAGACGGCGGACTTTGTTGTCTCGGATTCCGAGAATTTCCTCGCCGAAACTGTCAAGGTTCAGCCAGTGCATCGCGCCGATAGCGTCACTGCCGCTCACACCCGGCAGAATGATGGTGCTTCCGCCGGAAAAACCCTTGATACAGTGCGGAACGATATTACCGACTCCGATTATGAAATCGGCCTCCCTGAGCCGTCTGTTAATGAGAAACTCGACTCCGCCGATGTTCAGCCCGAGCGGAACCAGTTCTTCATCACGGTCGTGATAATGTTGTTCGATGCGGTAGGTTTTACATACCGTTTCCCCAAGCTTGACAATCAGTTCTTCACCGGTCATTTTCCGGTGTGTCCCCGAGGCAACCAGAATCCTGATATGGCTGTCGGTAACACCCCCGCGGTGCAGTTCGTCGATGATATGGGGCAGAACGAGATGTGCCGGGGTGTAACGGGTGTTGTCATCACACAGGATGAGGACATTATCTCCGCTGCCCACTGCTTCGGAAAGACGCGGCGCCGCGATGGGCTTCTCGAGAGCCTTTCTGACGATCATGTCGGGAGGTTCGGCTGGCTGTACCTGACCCGCTTCGAATATTCCGATGAGGTTTCTGTCCGGAATTTCGAGCGGCGGCAGGTATGAATAGGGGAAATGGTATTTCACCGTAATTCTCCCGATCACACTGTTCGTATCAAAACCAGGTGGATAGTATGATATGAATACATGTCACACCGTGGATATGCTGTAATCACTGAAGACCTGTTACCATGGATTCAAAAACGGCACGAACGCTGTCGATATCGGACAGCCCCGCCGAAATGAGAATATATTTCCCCGTGCGGGCTGCTACAATGGTGCCGTACCAGCTTTCCCTGCCGGTGAAAGCTTCATCGCCGATGTTTACCGGTGTCTTGTCAATTTCGCCGTATTCGTTGAGAAAATTACGGTATGCGGTGAAGCTTTTTTCAGCCTCTTCCGGATTTTCCCCATTTATGAGGAAGAGCTGATATTCCTTATCCCCGCGCCTGTAGGAAACAACAAAGGCGTTTCTCAGATATTCCTGCCCGAGAACGTTTTTGGCGATATATGCTTCCGTTCTTTCGAGTCTGTATTCCGTGGGGAACACTGAGAAATCCCGTGGCATGCCGCCGCCATCGGGGATACGGTCGTCGACTGCACGGGCGAAGGGTTCGAGAAGAGAGGTGTCGGAAAGCTCTTCTTCGGCGAAGAAAACTTTAACATAATAGCGGTCTTTCCAGAAGCAGAGTGCGGTCTCTGCCAGATAACCCTCGATACCGATATCAATGTATGTATAGTCGGGAAAGCGCTCGCTCGAATAGATTCCGAACGCGCCGAGGCTGTCGGCCATATCATAGATATCGACTACGATGACTGTGCTGTCGGGGCCGTAAGCTCCCCGGTACGTCATTACATCTCCGACCCCGTAATCGAGGTAGGGAAGTGCGCCGCCGTCGATATGGTTCCAGAGGCTTTCAGGTCTGTAGTACGCCGGTGTTCCGGTAAGCGTGAAACCGGTCGCATCGGAATCGGAAATAATAAATCCGTCGAGCGGCCCCGGTGTCTCTCCCATGACAGGCAATGCAGAAAGCAGCCCACCGATTAGAGCGAAAACAACAATTCCAGTATAGCATTTACATAAACACTGCATAATCATCAATCCGTGTAAATCCTCCTGATCAGCGTAAATCCGTGTTCAATTGAATTGAATGAAGATGGATTATCCCATCGCCCCGAAATCATCCTCGACCTCACGGAAGCTTCCCATACCGACAGCCATTACTCCCACGTTTTTGTTACGGAGAATCCATGCGAGCCCTTCCGGGAAAGAGCCGGGGTCGTTATCGTCCGCCTTGAAGGGTCCCCCCGAGCAGGTTTTCATGGCGACAATCCCCATGCCTTTTGAAACAGCGTACTCAAACGATTTTTCGAGCGCTACCTGATCCCATTCGCTGTAAATGCCATAGACGGTGTGACGAAAATTACCGGCATGGTTATAGGGTACCATGCCGATATCATAGACCTTCGTATCCGCTCCGAACCGAAGCATTTCGTGGGCATTGGCGCTGTGGCATGAAAAACCGCAGAAACGGATTTTTCCTGCCTCTTTAACCTTTACAAAGGTTTCCAGCACAACGGGATTTTTTACCGCCTCTTCAGTCGTTGCTCCACGGACAAGCATGATGTCGACATAATCCGTCTGGAGCGCCCTGAGGCTGTCATCGATCGATTTCTCCATCGCAGCCTTACTGCTTTGAATCTTCTGGTCGATCTTCGACTGGATGATAATGTTTTTACGGATATCTTTAACCACTTTCCCGATCAGTTCCTCGTTCCTTCCGCCCGAGTACATTCGTCCCGTATCGATGAAATTGATTCCCATGTCGATCGCCATTTTGAAGATGCTCGGTTCGTTGGTTCTGCTTCCGCCGAAACCCACCGGGCACACCTTGAGCCCCGTTTTCCCGAGCGTGCGGTATTGTATGGTTCCTGCCGCATGGGCTCTCTGCACAATCGACGGTGCGGATAACCCGGCAGCTCCGAGACCTATGAGACCTCCGACGGAACGGCGCAGAAATTCCTTTCGGTTTATCGTATTACGGGATTTATGATTCATTATGGTCTACCTCCTGTCAATGTCTTCGCCCGGTCATGCGTACAACCGTTCTTACGGTCCTGTCGGAATCGACAGCAGTCCCCCTTCGATCCCTGACCTTAAGGAACAGCTTAAAGAGGGAAAGCAGTCAGTTTTCCCTTGTTTTGGATAATATGTTCCAGGCTCTGAAGATTATACACCATATAGCGCGGCTGGTGAAAATTGCCTTTCCGGTATATGGATATACCGGGGCGCTGTTTGTCGGCGCCGAACCGGTCGACTCCCTGACGCCAGACGCCGCAAGCGGTGGGCATGGTTCGGAGCGTAAACGCCCGCGCGCGCTCATACCATTCGAGAGCCCAAGCATCCCCTGTATATTCGAGCGTGAGCATGGTCGCCACCAGAACCTCGCAGTGCGCCCACATGGTCTTCATGTCGAAAACACCACCAGCGCACTGTTCCGGCGAGCCGAACACGAAATACTCGGTGTCTCCGAGACCCTCATACACATAGTCCCATGCCATTTCGAGAATACGGCGGATGCGGCCTTTACAGGTATAGAAGATGGTTCCGTTTTTTTCGCGGAGCGCCTCGCGCATGACCATCCAGAGTGTTTCGATTGAATGGCCCGGTGAAAAATGGGTCGACTCCGAAGGGATATGGGTATAATCGTGAAACAGTGTTTCGTTGGAAATTCCGTAATCCTGGTTCCAGAAGTCGTTCAGGACATGATCGACATGCTCGCGGACAAGGGCGTCGATTTTAGGGTCGGAATGAAATTCCAGAAGCTGGGTGAGAGTCCAGACCATCATAAACGAATGACCCTGCGCCCGTAATCCCGTTTTTGTTATACCAGGAACGGTAACGCCCGGGTAATCGGGATTGTTATAACGCTCGACCGATTTCCAGATGGTGGTTTTCAGGATTTCGAGGTCCTCTTCGTTACCGGCAGCCCTGAAGTATTCGATGAGTCCCGCCACGGCGAACATCGGGCCGTAAATATCGGCGCCGCTCCCCTGGTCGCTCCGGTCTTTCGGTTTTCCGTCGCTGTACACCATCTGTTCCCACATGCCGTTGCCGCGGTACATGTATTTCACCATGAAATCGCGGGATTTCTTTGCGATCTCAAGAAATTTCGGGTCTTTGCCGAAGTTGTTATAGAGATAGGAATATACCCAGATACCGCGTCCCTGATACCAGATGTATTTCTCATCGGTCTCTATGGAGCCGTCGTCTCTGAGCTCGGTTACGAATCCACCGCGCGTCTTGTCATATCCGCCTTTATCCCAGAAGGGGAGAAACTGTTTGAATAGGCGGTCGCGGTAATCATCCCGTAATTCTTCGTATGACATCCCCGCGATTTTTTCCGGCAGAGCCTTGAATCCCATCATCTTATAGTTTGTCTGGACCGCAGCTGGTTCGGCATACAGACTGGCAGTGCCGGTCAACCCGGCGGCAAGGGATGTCCCAAAAAAATTCCTTCGGTTCATAATGTCTCCTTGATTATCAGAGGTATTGTTTACATTAATTATGCATTGATACAATAATTTATTCTTTCCTGAAAAAGTCAAGATATGTTTTTAACCCAAGCATTCCCTCTCTTTTCGGAATACCGGATGGCTTCAATCCATGAAACCATGCCTTTAAGGCTTCCATTTCTTCCTGTATGTCAATTAGTCTTCACAGAATAACATTTATCAGTGATTCGTCTTGTAAAAAATTTTATAAAATAGTGAAATACATGAAATTTTTGATGAAAATAACGCGTCAAAGACAATGAAAATAAAAAGAACAACATAAGATTCGTACAAATAACATATCTTCGCCTTTAACGGTTAAACCGGTCTGGACCGAGGATATACGAAGGAGACTGTAATCATGAATCGTTCTTTATTTTGGGTTATACGGCAACATCTGGTTCCGGGTATACTTGCGTTTTTCTTTTATGGCTTTGCGGCACGGTTTTTCAAACCCCGAGGACTGCCGGATTCTTTTGCGCTGTTCCTGACCATGCCGATAATACTGATACCATATGAACTCGGAGTATTGATTCACGCCAAGAAGAACGATACGGGTGCAATGCCGGAAAATGTATTGATCCCGTATAAAAACCGGTTGTCAGTTCTCCAATACGCAGCTATCGTTCTCCCTCTTCTGGTATGGATGTTCTTTTGCTTTTTTATCATCGGCCCGCATGAGCAGCATTTTATTATCGGGAGGTTTCCTTTTCTGTCGCTCGACTGGCTGGTCGGTTCGGGAGGATCATCGAGCTATTCAAAGAATGCATTGATCGCAACGTGGGTATTCGGGTTGGCGGTCAACGGTCTTGCATTACCCTTTGTCGAGGAACTTTATTTTCACGGGTATCTGCTGCCGCGGATTCCTTTGAGTGGCATAGGGGCGCCCGTTCTGAACACGATCCTCTTTTCGCTGTATCATTTCTTCAGCCCCTGTCAGAATCTGACAAGAATAGTGGCCATTGCACCGATGGTATATATGGTGTGGCGTAAAAAGAGTGTGTATATCGGCATTATGACGCATTGTCTGTTAAACACTCTCGCCATGTTATTGACACTGCCAGCCATACTGAAGTGAAATCTTGGATGTGCTGCATACGCTCCCTCATGCGGTTGAACCGGACAAGCTGTCAACTCCCGCTCGATTTCCGAGAGTCTGCAATCATCAATTAACCGCAGCGTTTCGATCCGTAGTTTCTATATCCTGAAACCTTTGCATTAATTATCGGTAATATGTTCGAATGCCTGATATAATGCTGTGCTTCCCTCTCCTGTTTACGGAAGAGGGACCGGGAGTGAGGGTAATAATTCTATGAAATACAATAAATTGCCCTTATCTCCGAACTTTATTCCAAACAGGAAGTATGGGAACTGATGATCAATACAAGTATGATCTTTTCAATTTTTCAAAGGTTTAAAATTATAACAATTTGAAATAATTCTATCATTTATGCATCAAAAGAAAAATAGTATCTCAATGGGAAACCTTTGAAATAATAAGTGAGTAATAATTTGCTTGCATTTTTGGCACAATAGAGTTAACATATAAA